>NZ_VOZD01000041.1:0-18579 GCF_013419915.1 Acinetobacter sp. YH12043 | reverse complement strand
CAATTACGCAAAATAATTCGGTACTATTAAACATCGGGACTAGAGTTTTAAGTTTTGTGTGGTAACTCAACTGATGGCTCTAGTCCTCTTATTTTTCAAGTCAATTTTTTATCCGCGATTCGGGTTATCAATATTCTTATTAACCACCTTATATAAGTTTTATCTTTTAATGGGTGATATTGAGTAAAACGAGTAATGATCATTAACTGAATTGAATCGCTACAAAATATGTAACGATTCTAGTTTAAAACCAAATAAAAAATATTTTAATAATAATTATTAAATTTAAAAACAATAATTTATGTCAGTAAAAGTATATATTTTACTTTAAAATCTTCTCAAATATCCCCCCTCTTTTCCTGCTTGCAATTAAAGCTTTTCAGTCACATGATTAAGTGATCAAGGCTGTATATCAAGTGAGTAAAATCATGACGCCTGAACAACGCTTCCAAGCCATTTTGGCCCAATCCAAGCAGCATGATGAAGAAAAATCCCAGCGCTCAAAGCTGGAAAATAACCTGATCGTGCTCAGTCATGAACTAAAGGAACTCGCAGAACGCATTGAGGAACAAGTCACTGATCTCATCTTCGCTGAAATGGATCATTTTCTAGAGTCCCAAGGCTGGAATTCAGAATTTATTAATACCAGAAATAAAAGATATACCCTGAATGAAAAAAATATTTATCTCAGCGCACTTAAGCCAGCGATTGGAAAATTTTTATTTGTGATCAAGCATGACCTATTTGAAAGTACTGAACATCAGGTGGAAGCCTGCTTTAAGGATAGTACGACCTTGAGTCATTTTAAAACTGCCATGCAAGGTGGAGATCTTAAAAATGATATTCCGATCAAGGCGCTTGAAGAATGGTTAAAAGGCTTGCAGTTGACATTGCAAAAATTAAAAGCTGAAAGTAACAACCTCCAGGCTGATGGTCTAACCTATGAAGTGATCAAGGTCGGTCAGATCCATCATAAAAGACTGCCTAACTTTATCGAAGCCTTTTTATCCATTCTGGAGCATAGATAAGCCTGTTTAAAGTTAGGGTTGGTTTTTAAACTTTATTTACAGGCGCTGTAATTCATTGACCGCACTTCCCTGTTCTGCGAGCCATTTCGTGCGTCGCTGGAACAAGGCTGGAGCAGCCTGATTGACCTGATCAATTAAGATTTGTAGATCAGCACGTACCAGTTTTCGGTTTTCTACCACCACTTGGCCGTTCACCATGGTCATATGCACATCTTGTCCTTGGACTGCATGCACCAGATTGGTATGTAAATTAAATAGTGGTCCCTGATTAATTAAAGGCGTCATTCTCGGTGTCGCAAGATCTACCGCAATAATATCAGCAAATTTCCCAGCTTCTAGCGAACCAATCTGATCCTGCATGCCTAAGGCTTTGGCACCTGTCCGAGTTGCCATCTGACAGACAGACCATGAATCCAGTGCTGCAGCATCTAAACCGGAAAACTTCGCCAATAATGAAGCAGTTTTCATTTCTTCAAACATATCCAGATTATTATTTTCTTTCTCGCCGTCAGTACCTAATCCTATAGCAATGCCATGTTTAAGCATTTCCGTAATGGGGGCGGCGCCAGATGCCAGTTTCATATTCGATATCGGGTTATGTGCGACACCAACATTATAGTGTTTTAAAATTTCGATCTCTGCTGAATTGGCCCAGACACAATGCGCTAACAGGCATTGAGGTACATCCAGCATGCCCAATTGTTCCAGCGTCTGGATCGGGCGCACGCCATAACGTCGAAGGTTTTCTTCAACATCAAACTTGCTTTCGTTGCTATGCGTGTGAAAACCCGTCTGATATTCATGACACATTTTCTGGATACGTGCCAAGGCTTTTTCTTCAGCATAAAACAGATGTTCCAAGCCGACCCAGACCTGAATTCGCCCATTTGCGGCTTGATGCCATTTTTGAATTAAAGCTTCATTACTATTGAGGGTTTCAAAATAGTTGTGATCTGGATGTTCAGCCACATATGGCACCAGCACTGCACGTATACCGAGTTGCTGTGCGGCCTCAGCACTACCTTCCATATAACGCCACATATCCACAATGGTAGTCGTGCCGGATAGCAGCGCTTCGGCATAGCAGAGATAAGAGGCAATTTTGGAATCTTCGGGAGTCACTACCCGATGCATCGGGTCAATAAACTGTTGCAACCAGTTCCAGACTGGCAAACCCTCAGCTGTACCGCGTAGCAGGCCTGAGTGGCAGTGGGTATTAATCAAGCCCGGCATCAATAAACTTTTAGGATACTGGGTAACTGCAGCTTCAGGATATTGCTGAGTTAATTCCTGTAATGTTCCTACCTGCTTAATAAGAGCACCATCAATCAGGATGGCACCATCTTTAATACAGTCCAGGTTGGAGTTCATGGTCAGGACATAATCTGCGCTTATAATTTTCATAAAGTAATTCCTGAGATTTGTCCGATTAAGGGCTAAAGGTTTTGCCGAGTGACGCTGGTAAATTGAGTTTCAATAACTTCTTGTCACGTGAAATGAGGACTAAGACGACAATGGTTGCGATGTATGGCAATGCCGATAACAGTTCATTCGGTACTTCTAGACCCAGCGCTTGGGCATGAAACTGCAAAATCGTTACACCACCAAATAGATATGCACCCAACATCAAGCGCGTTGGTTTCCATGCAGCAAAAACCACTAATGCAATTGCAATCCAGCCACGTCCTGCGACCATATTTTCAATCCACATTGGGGTATAAACCGTAGATAAAAATGCACCACCAATACCAGCCATTGCACCGCCAAACATGACTGCACCATAGCGAATCGCTAGCACGTTATAGCCCATGGCATGTGCACTTTCTGGAGATTCCCCAACAGCTTTCAGTAACAGGCCTAAACGGGTTTTACTCAGTACCCACCACACCAGCACAAAAGCAAGAATGGACAGATACACCACATAGTTTTGCTGGAACAGGACTGGCCCTATGAATGGAATATCAGCGAGTCCCGGAATTTTTAGGTTTTCCAGACCCGGTAAGGCCGTACTGACATAATTCTGTCCTAGAAAGGCTGAAATCCCGATCCCAAAAATAGTGAGTGCCAGACCACAGGCGGATTGATTGGTGCTTAAAGATAAGGTAAAAAATGCAAAAATTAGTGCCATCAATGTGCCTGCCAATCCGCCCATAAATAAGGCGCTGGCGACACTGGCTTCATACTGGCTAGCGAAAGCAAATCCAGCAATGGCACCGACCAGCATCATGCCTTCTACCCCAAGATTGATGACACCGGTACGCTCTGCTACCAGCTCACCCAGCCCGGCAAAGATCAATGGCGTTGCCGCAGCGACAGTTCCGGCAACAATTGCGGTTAATTCAATACTCATGTTGTTATCCTTCTTCTGTCTGGATCAGGCTGCTTGCGCAGTGGTCATGGTTTTTTTGACTTTCTTTTTGGCAAAACGGTAGCGGTTTTCAATCAGGGCATCTGAAGCCAACAGGAAAAATAAAAGCAGGCCCTGGAAAATTCCGGTAATCGCGACTGGGAGTTGCAACTGCATTTGTGCCAGTTCGCCACCTAAATAGATCAGCGCCATCAGGAAACCTGAAAGTACGATTCCAATTGGATTTAGTCGGCCCAGATAAGCCACAATAATGGCTGCATAACCATAACCTGGTGAAATATTCGGATTGAGCTGGCCGATTGGACCTGCAACTTCACAGATTCCGGCAATCCCCGCCATCAGACCTGAAATTCCCAAACTTAACCAGATGGCTTTTTTTGCTGAAAATCCTGCATATTGAGCTGCCAAAGGTGCCTGACCACTGACTTCCAGTTTATAAGCCATCAGACTCTTACGGATAAAAACCCAGAACAGCACCACTGCGATGATCGTGATAAAAATTGAGGCGTTAATCCGTGTGCCTTCCATAATCAGCGGCAGGGTCGCGCTTTCCGAGAACATTAAGGATTGTGGAAAGTTCATGCCATCTGGATCACGCCATGGACCATTGACCAGATACATCAGCAGGAAAAATGCCACATAGTTCATCATTAAGGTGGTCAAGGTTTCTTGCGCATTAAAATGGGTTTTTAGCAGCGCTGGAATCAGGCCCCAAATTGCACCACCAATCGCACCCATAATCACCATCAAAGGTAAAATCCACCAGCCGATCTGCTCATGAAACAGGATGGCAATACCACCGCCAAAGATGGCCCCCATAGCCAACTGCCCCTCAGCACCAATATTAAACAGACGGGCACGAAACCCAACAGCCAGACCCAAGGCAATTAAAATCAGCGGACTGGCTTTAATTATCAGTTCACTCAGGTTATAGACTGAAGTCAATGGCTCAATAAAAAAGATATATAAAGCCTGAGCAGGATTCACCCCAAGCATTAAAAACAATAGGCTACCTACTGCCAGCATGGCGAGTAATGCAAGCACGGGTGAGAGCCATTTCATTAATTGAGAAGGATGTTCTCTAGGTTCTAATAAATGCATATTTACACCTCTTCTCTACGCATGCGCTTCATGGACAGGCTCGGATTCAGCCAATATTGCTGGATCTGCCTGAATACCTGACATGAGCAGGCCAATCTGTTCTGCATTGGTATTTTTAGCCGGGACAGGTGCTGACAGCTTTCCACCAGCCAGAACACAAATCTGGTCGCTAATTTCAAACAGTTCTTCCAGCTCTTCCGAAATCACTAAAATCGCAACGCCTTGGCGGGAAAGATCAATCAGGGTTTGACGGATAAACATCGATGCGCCGACATCAACGCCCCAGGTTGGCTGGGAGATGATCAGCACTTTCGGCTGTTGCAGGATTTCACGCCCTACAATAAATTTTTGCAGATTGCCGCCCGAAAGGCTGCGGGCTTCCGCTTGTGGCCCTGCGGCTTTTACTCCGAATTTTTCGATACATTGCTGGGCAAAAGCGACAGTTTTCTCAAACTGGATAAAGCCCCATTTGTTTAAACCCTGACGAAAAGCAGTCAATAAAGTGTTTTGTGCCAATGTCATATTCGGCACAGCACCACGACCTAAACGCTCTTCCGGAACAAAGCCCAATCCTAGATCACGTCGCTGACCTGCACTGAGTTCAGAAATGTCATGATCTAATAGAAAGACTTGACCTTTTTTCGCCGTTTGCTCACCGGAAAGCAGAGCCAGTAATTCAGATTGACCATTACCCGAAATACCAGCAATGCCCAGAATTTCACCGGAATTTAGGTTGAGTTGAATATTGGATAAGGACACACCAAACGGATCATCAGTTTCGTAATTCAGGTTTTTTACCTGAAACAGCGTGCGATGTTCGCCTGTATATTCAACATGCGCATACGTCGGCAATTCCCGGCCAATCATTAATTTGGCCAGTTCACTGGTACTATTTTCAGAAGGCAATACATAGCCGGTGACTTTGCCATTACGCAGAATCGTCGCTTCATCACAGAGTTCTTTGATTTCATGCAATTTATGGCTGATATAAAGAATTGAAACACCTTGCGAAGCCACCAGTCGCAAAGTTTTAAATAACTGACGTACCGCTTGTGGGGTTAATACGGAGGTCGGTTCATCTAAAATGAGTAAGGAAGGATTTTGGAGTAGACAGCGGATAATTTCGACCCGTTGTCGCTCACCAACCGATAAAGAAAAAACTTCACGCCGTGGATCTACCGGTAAGCCATATTGTTCTGATACTTCGGTGATTTTAGCCCCTAAGCTTTTCAGGTCTATTTTCTCATCCAGACCTAATAAAATATTTTCAGCCACAGTCATAGTTTCAAACAGTGAGAAATGCTGGTACACCATACCGATGCCCAGTTTTCTGGCCATCGACGGACTTTCTATCTGTACTTCTTTGCCATTCCAGACGATATGACCGCTATCTGATTTCGTGGCGCCGTAGATGATTTTCATCAAGGTACTTTTACCAGCACCGTTTTCACCCAAAATGGCATGAATTTGCCCAGGTTGGACTTTTAAATTAATACTGTCATTTGCTTTCAATGAGTTATAGCTTTTGCTGATATTGATCAGCTCCAGTCGTGGAATTTGCTGCTCATTGAGCGATGACATTTCGATGTCATTTGACATGTGAGGCAGATCGCTCATAACTCAGTCTCCACTCATTTTGGCCCAGTCCATAAAGTGATTCATGGACTGGGGGATGATTTTTCAGGATTTACTTTCTTTTATTTTTAAGTCATACAAATAGTGAAAGAATTATTTAGGCAATGAACCTTCAACTCCTTTCACATAGAAGTTCATTTTTCCAAGCGCTTCATCTGTCATTTTTCCGCCCTTGGCAATCACCAAAGTTCCATCCTGTTTATAGATTGGACCCTGGAATGGATGTAATGTGCCTTTATGAATTGCACTTTGTGCACTTAAAGCGGACTGTTTCACCTTGACAGGAACAGCAGGCCCGAAGTTTTCAATTTTCACTGCATCCTGTTTTACGCCATACCAGAGAGCAGCAGGTTTCCAGGTTTTATTAGCCACTTGCTGCATTGCTGGTGTATAAATTTTTTCCCAGTGCAGTACTGAAGCAGCCAAATGCGCTTTAGGACCAAATTTGCTCATGTCTGAATCCCAACCAAAGGCATAAACGCCTTTTTGCTGGGCAGCTTGCACCACTGCTGGCGAATCTGTGTTTTGCATCAGCACATCAGCTTTTTGAGAAATCAGTGCCAAAGCCGCATCACGTTCTTTACCCGGGTTAAACCATGAGTTCACCCAGATGACTTTGGTTTTGACTTTAGGATTGACGCTTTGTGCACCCAAGGTATAGGCATTAATATTACGAACCACTTCCGGGATCGGGAATGAGGCTACGACACCCAAGGTATTAGTTTTGGTGGTTTGCCCTGCCACTACACCCAGCATGTAAGCACCTTCATAGGTACGTACATCATAGATGCCTAGGTTTTTCCCCTGCTTATAACCGGTCGCGTGCATGAATATGGTATTGGGGAACTGCTTCGCGACTTTTTCCATCTGGTTCATATAACCAAAAGAGGTCGCAAAAATCACTTTATTGCCCTGCTGTGCCAGATTACGAATCACACGTTCAGCATCGGCCGTTTCAGGTACATTTTCGATATAAGTCGTTTTGAATTTTCCGCCCAGAGCTTTTTCAGCTTTAATACGCCCCTGATCATGTGAATATGTCCAGCCATGGTCACTGGTTGGTCCAATATAGACAAATGCAGCTTTATCGACTGCAAAGCTCTGACTGCTGATCCCCAAACCCATAATTGCAGCCGCAATTACAGGCAGTGAAAATTTTTTCATTATCTTTTTATGTTTGGACATATTCAGCATAAATTGCCTCCGTGAATGCCATTTGAGTTTTATAAATAGCGGCTTTAAAAGATCTGAATCGACATCAAAAATTTTACTGATTGCTATATTTCTATTAATTAGCAACTTCTATTCCAATTCAGTTCAAAAAATAGAACAGGTGGATTGCAAGACACTTATAATTTTTAGAATGATCTGTTCTTTTATTTATTTTTATAAATTACAATTATTTACTACCAAGTATTGAGTATAAAAAAGTTGAACAGTTAAGAATATAAGCCGAGAAATATAGATATCAATCTAAGACAATGAGTAAAGTTGCTAGAAAACCAAGCTCAGCTCAAGGTTGAGAAATTAATAAAGTTGAAAATTTAAAAATTCTTGTGATTTTCTTTTGATCTGCGCTAGATAAGTGCGTCAGCTCTAAATCGTGTGCGCCAATAAATGGCTTATAATTGGCAATGCACTGAATGAATAAAATGGATTTTTAAAAATAGAAAATTAAGGAAAGTATTTTTAGAAAATAGAGACTGGATTGCAGGGTTTTAAGTTGAGCCTACAATCCAGAAAATCTGTTTTTATGGTCTTATAAATAATATAAATAAAATGAAGTAGAATTATAAAAAGAATAATTTCAAATCTTCACCGAGATGACCAGAAGTCTTTTTGCAATTGAACCGTTTCCTGTTCAAGTTCCATGATTGGTCCAATCAGCTCAATATTCTTCTGACCATGAGCAAAAACATACTCAGCAGAAACACTCATAGTCGGATTCTCATTGTGGTTTCCAGTACATTGCAATAATTTTTCTTCGGTCATGGCATAGACCACCCGCCCGATATTGGCCCAATAAATCGTTCCAGAACACATGCAGCAAGGTTCAACTGCCGTATATAAGGTGCATTCAGCCAGATAATCCGGCGTAAAATTGCTGGCTGCGATCCGGGCTAAAGTACTTTCTGCATGGTTGACCGTATCAATATTACATTGGGTCAGTAAAACCGTTTCATGATCAGGTGCAACCAGCACCGCACCAAAAGGATGATGGCCTAAAGACATTGCCCGCTTGGCAACCTTATTGGATAATCTTAAAAAAGATAGCATTTGCTCATGGCTAGGCTGTGGCATAAATTACTCTAAAATTAGTAGTTCAATGGTCATAGCTCCTCTAAAAAGAGGATTTTCGACATATATGGAATAAAAAAGCACCCCAACAGACCAGGGTGCATAAAGGAGGAAATTTAATTTAAACAATATAGCGTTTGCTTAGGCCCCATTCCCCCAGAATGCGGCGATAAGTTGTCGAAGAACGGTCAGCTTCAAAATGTGCTTCCATAGTGATATCCAAAGGTAATTCTTCTGGTTTCTGGCTTTCGACCATGTCCTGATCTTCAGCAAAAATCTGTGCGTTAAAGTCATAAACCGCTTGCAGATCACCAGTCGTATCAAAATTACGGGTCAATGGCACAAATAAACGGGTTTTATTGTGAGATACCGGACAGCAGGCATTCAGAATTTTCAGGATGCCATTTTCCGGAAAATGCACTGTTAAAATCGCTGAAAATGGTGGATAGACATCAAACACACGTTTCCACAAGAATCCTTCTGGGGCCAGATGCTGCAGGCCATGCGGATAATTGCTGACATCGCTAACATATTCTGTATGCAAGCCATAAGGAGTGCGCAAAGTGGAATACTTTTGCACGATCGGATTATCACGTGAAGCGAAAGATTCATGATGCACCCAGGCAAAATGCGCCACATCAATAAAGCCTTCCAGCTGCCGGCCACTTGAACCACCGCTATCAACAAATGGCGGTAAGATCGATTGGTGCTCTTCGCTCTCCCAGGTATCCAGATCAGGGAAATTAGCTTCTGCCTCATCCCGGCTAAACAGGCTTGTCCAGACCAGACCGTATTTCAAGACTACTGGAAACTTGGTTAAGGTAAAACGATCCGAAATGTTGGTTAGTTCTGGTTGAGCCGGTATTTTGGTGCATTTTCCTTGAGTGTTGTAATGCAGACCGTGATAAGGACAAATGATTTCTTCACCCTTTACCCAGCCTTTGGTTAATGGCACACCACGATGCGGACAGATATCACGAACCAGATGAATGCTGCCACTCTCAGTTTGATATAGGGCCATCTTCACATCCAGAAGTTGTACCTGCTGTGGCGTAGTACTCACATCCTGAATACGGGCAACTGGATACCAATGCTGAGCCAGGATATTCCAGTCTGATGGGTCAAAGCCGCTACAGTGCGGTTGACTGAATAAATTAAGCACCGGGATCGCATTCATAGTTCACTCACAAATATTTATTGCATGACAACGGCTTAAATTTTTATTTCATTAAGCTGCCTTGTTGTTCTTTTATAAAATTAGCCAAATGCCTGTTCTACTGTCTATTAGAATGTTTCGTAGCCCGTGTTCCAAAAAATAGAACACAAAACTTTTACTGTTCCATTTCTTTGAAAATTGGCACAGAAATCGCTTATCCACTTACATAGAACCAGAATCACTTAGTTTCTAGCTGAAAATTATGTGATTAAAACGATGTGCAGGTGGATTGACGTGATTTTATGAATATTACTTTTTCAAGATTTTCAGAATATTTTATTGCCGTAGCCAAAACAGGCAGCCTCAGAAAAGCAGCTGATCAGCTTTATATTTCTGTCTCCGCGATTCATCGTCAGATCACTCTGGCAGAAGAAGAATTTGGCATCGTGCTTTTTGAACGGTTGCCGAGTGGCCTGAAGCTGACATTAGCGGGTGAATTGCTGTATGCAGATTTACTCAAATGGCAAAAAGAATTCCATCAGACCTGTGTACGTTTTGATGAAATTCAGGGTTTATCACGCGGCAGCATTGAACTCGGACTCATTGCGGCACTCAGTGACGGTTTCGTTTTAGATTCTCTACAATATATGTATGAAAACTATCCCTGGATCAATTTCAATATCCAGATTCAGGAAAGTGATACCGTCTCTAAAATGATTATGGATGCTGAAGTTGATTTTGGCATTCTGCTCAATCCTAAAAGTCATAATCAGCTCGAAGTCATGTCTTTTGTGGAAATCCCGGTTGGATTTGTGATGGCCAAATCTCATCCTTTAGCTCAGGCAGAAAAAATCTATTTTTCCGACACTTTATACTTTAAGCATCTCATTCCCTGTGCCCCTTTAATCATTCATGACTATGTCTATAGCCTGTATAAACATCACCAATTTATGCCACAGCAAAAGCTGGAGTGTAATGACATTCGCATGATTACCTCTCTGGCAGAGCGCAACTTAGGGATTGGGGTACTGTCCTATATCGATGCTTTGCCTTATTTAGAACGTGATGAACTGGTGTTTAAACCGATCATTGAAAAAGGTATGCATCCACTGACCCTTGCCCTTTGTGTGGCACCGAAACGGCAAATTTCCCGTATCTCACAAATCATGATGAACCATCTGATCGACCAGATGGAAGATTTGAAAATCAAATTACAACAGCTCAATGCCTCATGTGCTGCCTGATTCATGTGCAGCACAAATAAAACTTATTGGAAAAAAGATATGACAACCTTATGGATTAAAAATCCTCTTGCTGTATTTACCGCAAATGATCTGGATGCCCGTGGTGGCTTGGTCATTCGCGATGGCAAAATTATTGAACTGGTGGCTTTGGGACAAACCCCAGCATCGCCTTATGACCAGTTCTTTGATGCCCAGAATTTGGTGATTACACCGGGACTGATTAATAGCCATCATCATTTTTATCAGACCTTGACCCGTGCTTGGGCTCCCGTGGTCAATGCGCCGCTATTTCCATGGCTAAAAACCTTATATCCGGTCTGGGCCAAATTGAATACTGAACAGCATTATCTAGCCACTCAAATTGCATTGTCTGAATTACTGCTTTCCGGTTGTACCTTTGCTGCGGATCACCATTATCCGTTTCCACAGCAGCTGTCCGATGCCATTGATGTTCAGGTTGAAGCATCAGAACAATTAGGGATTCGGGTCATGCTGACCCGAGGTTCCATGAGTCTGGGTGAAGATTCTGGTGGCTTGCCACCGCAGCATACCGTACAGGATATGGACACCATTCTGCTGGACTCAGAACGGTTGGTGCAGAAATATCACCAGCGTAGTGCTGATGCGATGGTCAATATTGCGCTTGCACCATGTTCACCATTTTCAATCACCCAAGAAATTATGCGAGAAAGTGCTGCACTGGCAGAAAAACTGGATGTACGTCTGCATACCCATCTGGCCGAAACACTGGATGAAGAAGAATTTTGTCTGTTTAAATTTGGCATGCGCACCGTCGATTATCTGGAAAGTGTAGGCTGGCTTAATTCCAGAACCTGGCTGGCGCATGGCGTTCATTTTGATGCCGATGAGATCCAACGCTTAGGGCGGGCTCAAGTCGGTATCTGTCATTGTCCGCATTCCAATATGCGTCTGGCTTCAGGGATTTGTCCAACCATGGATCTACTGGAAGCAGGAGCAGTCATTGGTCTAGGTGTGGATGGCTCTGCTTCGGGTGATGCGTCTAACCTGATTCTGGAAGCTCGGCAGGCGATGTATTTACAACGTTTAAAATATGGTGCAGAAGTGATTACGCCTGAACGTGCTTTAACCTGGGCCACACAAGGCTCGGCACAGGTACTGGGACGTGAAAAGCACCTAGGACAAATCGCAGCAGATTTTCAGGCAGATTTAGCTTTTTATAGTCTGTATGATGTGCGTTTTTCAGGGATTCATGATCCGATTGCCGGCCTGTTACTGTGCGGTGCAGACCGTGCCGAACATGTCATGGTCAATGGACAATGGGTGGTTAAAAACCGGGAAATTCTGAATCTGGATCTTGAAGCGGTTCAGGCTGCACATCGTCAGGCAGCGAAAGCTTTACTTGCGGCCTAAAAAATTCATTAGCGAATTGCTGTTATTTAAATATAAAAAAGCCCTTCATCATTGAAGGGCTTTTTGCCAAGAGATTAAACGCAGAATTAATCTAAAGGATTGCCAATAATATTGCTGATAATCCCTTTCATGATATGCGGTCCCTGCTCTTTACGCAGTTCTTCATACCATTCTTTGGTCACGGCTTCATCTTTCATATGTGTCACATCACAGCGTTTACGTGCACGCAAGACCAGCTCATTGGCACGCTCATTGCGTTTGTTCTGATAGCGTTTCAAGGCATCTTCCAGACCCAGCGTATTAATCTGTAAAGAACGAGCCAGATAGATTGCATCTTCCATGGCCTGGCAACCACCCTGACCAATATCCGGTGTGGTGCTATGTGCGGCATCACCAACAATTACAACACGACCTTTATAGAACTGGGCAAACGGTTCAATATCATAAATTTCAACCCGATTGGTTTTCTGTTCATCCAGCGCGTCAATCAGATGCTGAACCGGCGCACACCAACCTTCAAAATACTGTTTCAATAAGGTTTTATATTCTGCCCGATTATTCTCTAAACCGACCGGCAACGGTACATCAAAGAAGAAATAGAATTTTCCGTCTGCCACAGGCATCAGCGAAACGCGCTTACCTTGTCCGACAAATGTGGTCCATTGATCTGCCGGAGTAAGCTTTTCTGAAATTTCTACCAGACCATTCCAGTTGACATAACCGGCATAGCGACGAGAAACCTGTTCACCCAGTACATAGGCACGGGTAATGGAATGGGTTCCATCTGCGCCAATCAGTAGGTCTGTTTTAATTTCTGTACCATCCGCAAATTTAACCAGAACACCGTCTTTCTGTTCTTGCAGCTCAACCATCTTCTTGCCCAGCTGAATATCTTCACGGCCAAGCTCGTCCATCAACATGTTCTGTAAATCAGCACGTGCCACCGGATATGGACGTTGTCCCACTTCTTCAATCAAAGGCAATAAACTGAACTGGGTCATGGTGTCGCCCGTCAAACCATCAATATAGGCCAGTTGATCCATCTGGCCGCCAAGCTTGGCGACCTGTTCAGTTAAACCCAGATAATTCAAACATTTTACCCCATTTGACCAAAGTGAGATTGCTGCGCCCACTGGTAAAATCTGTTCTGCCTGTTCATAGATGGTGACTTTATGCCCAAACTTTTTTAGTGCAATTCCTGTGGTCAATCCCCCTATCCCTGCACCAATAATTGTAATCTCCATCTATATGCTCCTCTCAAAATTGTGTTTCTTCCTCCCTGTGTAGCTAAAAGCGTGCCATTTCGAAAATAATGCACTGATTTTTCTCAAAAGTTGGCACAAGCCGTGCATTCATCTATTCATTAAAAACCTGTTTTTATAAGGTCTTTCAGCAGAATTACAGACTTTTATAAAAAATTAGATTCACGTTAAACATAATTTGAATGGAAGATAGTTATGGCAACATTATTTGCACCCATTTTCGAGATCCCTGCCCATATCCAGCAGCTTACCAACTTGGCTGATAGCCGGATTGGTGCAGAAATTCTTGAATGTTCAGATGATTTTTTTGCTGAAGCAAAACGAATGTTGCAATTTGATGCACCAATTTTTGTTGAAGATAAATTTGATAATCATGGCAAATGGATGGACGGCTGGGAAACCCGCCGCAAGCGTCATGCCGGCTATGACTGGGCGATTGTCAAACTGGGGGTAGCTGGAACCATCAAAGCACTAGATATTGATACCACATTCTTTACCGGAAACTATCCAGCTTCTGCTGCAGTTGAAGCCTGCTATGCACCAAATGGTGACTTAAGCACCGCAACCTGGCACTCAATTTTACCAAACAGTATATTAGGTCCGAGCCAGCATCATATTTTTAATATTGATTCAGACGAAGTCTTTACACATGTACGCCTAAATATTTTCCCTGACGGGGGTGTAGCTCGCTTTAAAGTCTATGGTGAAGTAAAAATTCAGGTTCAGGACAGCAATCAGGTGATTGATCTGGTCGCTCTGGAAAATGGCGGTCGTGTCATTGCCTATAGTGATGCACACTTTGGTCATCCACGTAATCTGATTAATCCGGGGCGTGGCATCAATATGGGTGATGGCTGGGAAACCAAGCGCCGTCGTGCACCCGGCTTTGACTGGTGTATCTTGGCTCTGGGTCAGAGTGGTCAGATTGAAAAAATTGAGATTGATACCGCGCATTTTAAAGGTAACTTTCCTGCTCAAGTCTCTATCCAAGCGATTTATATTGAAGATGCGACTGACCAGCAGTTAATTCCGCAAAGTATGTTCTGGCCATTCCTGCTTGAAGCACAAGAGATGCAGATGGATCATATTCATAGCTTTGTTGAGGAAATCTTAAAACAGGGAAAAATTTCTCATATTCGGGTGAACATGATTCCGGATGGTGGCATTAGCCGGATTCGACTGTGGGGAAAAGTTGCCTGAGTAATTATATCTATGAGCATGCAAACCATAAAAATACAGCCCTTAACTGCTGAAAGTTTCTTGCCTTATGGCGAGGTCATTGCCTGCGAAGGCAATGATTTTTTCCATATTAATGATCAGCAGACCGAGCGTTATCATGCTCTGGCGGTTGCTGAAACAGATGCTAAAGTTGGTCTAAGTATTTTTAGAAATATTCAGACTACAGCCATTCCATTTGCAATCGAAATGCTGGAACGTCACCCTGTCGGTTCACAAGCGTTCATCCCGATGCAGGGCCAGAAATTTTTAATTGTGGTTGCGCCTAATCTGGATCATGAAAAGCCTGATCTCAGTCAAATTCAGGCTTTTATCAGTAATGGTACACAAAGTGTAAATTACCGTGCCGGTACCTGGCATCATCCTTTGCTGACCTTTGAAGCTCCGAGTGATTTTGTGGTGATCGATCGGATCGGCACTGGTCCAAACTGTGATGTTTATACTTTTCCTGAAAAGATTTTTATCGAAAATTAAGCCCATTAAAAAGCCCTTATTGATAAGGGCTTTTTAATTTCTTATTTCTTATTTTAGAAATGATATTTCACTAAAGCACTCACGTTATTTTCATCTGCATCCGCAATACCGTATTTGTTATTCCAAACCGAATGCTCAATACCGAGATATAAATTGGTGTCAGGAGAAATATGCTTGCCGACATTCCATTTCCACTGAGTCGTCCAGTTCATCTCGCTCGCATGATCATCTTCAGCAGTTGACCAGTCCAGGAAGCCATCTACTAGGAATTCTTCAGTACCCAGTTTAAATGGCACACCATAGGTCAAGGTGAGCTGATAGTCGTCTTCCATATTTTCGTTATTTACACGATAAAGATTCACGCTGGCATAATTGAATTTTGGAATAGCCAGGTCGAAACCTACGCCGTACAGGAAGTTATCAAAACCTTCACCACCTTCCCAAGTCGTTGCCACTAAAACATCTTTCACTGGACCAAATGCCAACTTCTGACCTGAGACTTCACCCAGACTTAAACGTGGTGAAAATTCAAAATAGCTTGATTTAATATCGTCAGAACCACGCATACGGTCAATGAAAAAGAAGACATCTGCATATTTAACTTTTGCAGCGTATTCAACAGTTAGGGTTGCCTGTTTTTCATCTACAACTTCATAGTTTTCCCCATAAAGCCCAGTAACGCTAAAATCCTGCCAGACTGGTTTTGCCTGTGCAGATGCTGCACCCCATGCAAGTAATGTTGCAGCAGCAACTTGAGTAAATTTCATAAATAAGGTTCCCCAATGGAATTAAAAATCTCATTCTGGATTAAGCAAGAACAAAGCCAACTTTTTTAATTTTTGATAAAAAAGCCCATGACTGGCATGGGCATATGGAGGAAATCATACTTTAATGCAGCGTTTCTGCAATCTTTTCCGGAACCTCTGTTTTCGACTTGAACATTTGCAGATGTTTAAACAGAATGTTTAAAAGGATCGCCATTAAACAGGTTGAACTGATGCCAGAATGAAATAGGGTTTGAAACCATTTTGGAAAATTAGCATAGAAAGAATAGTCAATAATCGGGATCATGCCGGCTGCAATTGAAGTTGCAACAATAATCAAATTCTTTTGCTCGTTATAATCAATTTTTGCCAGAGTTCGGATGCCGCTTGCAGCCACTGTACCAAATAGCACCAATCCTGCACCACCAAGTACCGGAACCGGAATTGCGGCGATTAGTCGGCCCATAATTGGAAGTAATCCCAAAACCACTAAAATCATACCGCCAGCAGCGACCACAAAACGGCTTTTAATCCCGGTAATGGCTACCAGCCCGACGTTCTGTGCAAAAGCACTTTGCATGAATGAACCAAAAATCGGTGCAACTGCACTTGAGAACATATCTGCACGCAGACCATTGGAAATACGTTCTGAATCTACTTTGGTTCCAACAATTTCACCCACAGCAATAATATCAGCTGTTGTTTCAGTCATAATCACCAGCGTCACGATCAGCATGGAAATGATTGCACTGAGTTCAAAAGTTGGCATGCCGAAAGCAAAGAAACTCGGAAATTGTACCCATGCACCATTGCCGACTTTACTAAAATCGCCAAAACCAAACAGATAAGCCAGCATTGAACCCAATACGATCGCCAATAAAATAGACAGGCGACGAATCGAGGCATTTCTACTCAAGTTTAGACAGATCACAATAGCCAAGGTCATCACGGCCAAACTGATATTTTCTACACTTCCCCATTCAGGTGCATTTTTATTGCCCCCCATCATCCAGCGAACGGCTACGGGTAAAAGTGATAAACCGATAATCGTGATCACACAGCCGGTCACGACTGGCGGGAAAAAACGGATAATTCTAGAAAAATAAGGCGCAAGGAAGAAACCAATTAATGAAGCTATGATGACTGCACCATAAACAGCTGATAAGCCGCCACCTGTAGTTACAATCGCCACCATCGTCGCCACACCCGCAAAGGAAACCCCTTGTACCAGTGGCAATTTAGCCCCGATATATTTCATTCCAATGGTTTGTAAAATCGTAGCCAGACCGCCAACAAACAATGCAGCCGCAATCAATAAACCGATTTGTGTAGCTTCCAAACCTGCGGCAGTACCCACAATGAGTGGTGGTGCGATAATACCACCGTACATGGTCAATACATGTTGCAAGCCATAGGCTGCACTTTTGCCTGCGCCCAGATATTCATGTTCTGGTGAAATGTTTGTGCTTTGTTCTGTCATTCTTTTTCTCTCCCTGAAAGCTTGAATAAAAAAATCAGCTTCCGCGATATGTGGAGTACGCGAATGGGCTGATCAGTAAAGGAATATGAAAGTGCTGAGAGGCATCTTTCACCTGAAAATGAATGACTGCTTTAGGAAAGAAAGTTTCTAGACCTAAGCCTTCAAAATAATCAGAAGTAGCAAATTCAAGACTGTATTTACCTTCCTCAAATTCGGTTAAACCAAAATCTGTGACTCGACCATCTGCATTGGTAAATGCTTTTCCGAGTAATTCACCTTCTTCATCAAAGAGTTTGATTAAAACATGTGCTGCAGGTTTACCGAGATGCGTATCTAAAATATGAGTGCTGATCATGCTTGCAGCTCCTGTGACAGTCTTAATAAAGCGATTTCCGCCAGTTGCGTATGGACAATACCTTTTTCGGTTTCCGGATCATTAACTAAACGGTCTTTCAAGGCATTCAGCACTTCTTGGCTATTTAAACCAGCCGCTTTAATCAGGAAGATATAGCCATATTTTTTTTCATAAGCAATATTGCCTTCTAGCAAAGCTTGCTGAGTTGCTTCGTCCTGAGTTATCGCAGCCTGTTCACGATTGGAAAAGTTTTTTTCAACTTCGCTTAATTCAGCCTGTGCCTTTTTTTCGCCAATACGTGGATGATTATCCAAAGCTGCTTTGATTTCGTCCCAGGTCCAGGTTGTAGCCTGTTGTCTGGCTATATTCAATACATCTTCAACAGATGTATAAGGACGCTTTGCTTCAATCTGGGTCGACCAGCTCGGTATTTGCACACAGTGCTTTAAAAAGGTAATGGCCTCTTCTAGAGATGCCTGATTAAATTCAACGAGTTGCACTATTAAATCGCCTGATGATATTCATTTTTTGTTCAGTACAGGTTTTGCAATAACAGTGCCAAATCGTCTTGATCTTATATTTTTATATGATGTATAAAGCAAAAAAAGAGAACTCAAGGTTCTCTTTTTTAATAGGGTGTGTTGACACTTTTAGCTTATAAAAATAGCGAAGTAGTAAAATCAAATCGCCAAACCCAATTTTACTATTCGCTATGCCTCGTACCATGCTGACAGATCAACACTGGCAAAAGTTGAAAGTTATTCTGCGTAATTTATCCATTCACCA
>NZ_VOZD01000003.1:0-182043 GCF_013419915.1 Acinetobacter sp. YH12043 | reverse complement strand
TTAGAGGAATAGCTACTCGATATGACAAGCTCAAAAGAAATTATCAAAGTTCTGTTGCCTTAGCCTGTATATTTTTATGGCTACCGTTATAGGGTTAATTATGAACAGTAAGTGTCAACAGACCCTAAAGCCTGGTCACCCTGAAGCACTCCAAGCGACCCTTTCAGAAAGCCATAAGTTTTCCAGTTTTAACCTTTACCCACTTTCTCAATCCACTTGATTGAGCTGACCCGAAACACTTCACAAGCGCCATCACCGGTATCGGTTGGAGTTAAAGAGGATTTCCAGACGAGGTCTTTATCACGTACTTCCACCAGTTCCCCTTGCAAACGCACCAGGTCACCCCGTTTTACCTGTTTAATTGCTTTGGCAATTTGTGGATTGGCAGGGATGATGTGCATATTGGATACCATCTGTTTAGCCTGTTCAATAGGCACTGGCACGCGATCCATTTTCCAGTTCAGGTAACGGTTATACTGGTTGACTGTAATGTGCCGGGCAATTTCAGGTTGTGCAAACAGCCCCCAACTCACCGCATAATCGATCGGAGAGAACTTGGCCTGCTCATCGTCGGTATAAATTTTTGATCCCAGAATGCGGAAATCACCTTTAAACGGCTGCAAGACTGAAATAGATTGGTCTTTAGCCATCGGTGGCAGTCCTTTGGCAACATTATGGTCTACAGAAGTGTGACCATAAAGCGGTAGTAAAAGACTGGCCGCCAAAGCATAGTATCGAAGATGTTTGAACATAATTCTGTCTTTATTCCATCAAATCTTTTCAAGAATATCTTGCTTGATAGTACGATTTTTTTAATGAATAAATAGTTGAAATTAGTAACAAGTTGATCAATTTTGGTGAGCGGAGGGCTTTAGCTAATCTGATTATTTTCGGTTAATCTAAGCCTGTCTAAAAATCATTTGAATGCGACCATGCTGTATAAATTCTATCAACAACATATTTTTCCACATTTGCTAAATCAGGTCATGCAGACCCCATCCCTGATGGATTTACGCCGCGAATTATTATTGCCTATTACAGGTGAAGTCCTGGAAATTGGCTTCGGTACAGGATTAAATCTGCCTTTTTATCAGGCCGTCGATAAAGTCTATGCGCTGGAACCTAACCCGGACATTTTTAAACTAGCTCAGCAGCGTATCAGTCAAAGCCCTTTTGCGGTCGAACAGATTCAGGCCCGTGCAGAAGCCCTGCCTTTTGCAGAGAATAGTTTGGAAAATATCGTATCAACCTGGACCTTATGTAGTATTCCAGATCTGCACCAAAGTCTGCATGAAATTTACTGGGTTCTGAAGCCAGGCGGCCATTTTCATCTGGTTGAGCATGTGTTAAACCGAGAGCATCTCAACATTCAGCGCTTACAGCATTTACTCACCCCGATTCAGAAGAAAGTGGCAGATGGCTGTCATCTTAACCGGGATATTGAAACCGCTCTTTTAGAGGCTGGGTTTGAACTGGATGAAGTTCATTATATCGATGCAGAAGGTATTCCAAAGATTGGCCAGCGTATGCTGTTAGCTAGAGCGCATAAACCGCTTTAATCCAGCACTTTTAAATCAGTTATTCTAAACAGGCGGCATTGGGCTGATTTTGGATTGCTTTTTCCAACCTGAAATTCTTGCTGGCTGGTCGCTAATTTGACCTGTACCCAGTCACCTTGCAGCCAGATCCGCTGATCTGCTTTTAAACGGCGAACCTTATTGGCAACAGCTGCGCTGGCGGCAATCACACTCAGGTTCAGCAAATGAGGTTGAATGTTCGCAGGATTGGCTTGTGCGTCTGTAGCGGTCATATTAAAACAACGCCTGTCCTGCTCAAGCTTGAATGGTTTAAATACAGCACTGGATACTTCCGGTACTGCCAGTAACAGATCAATATTACTGACATAGGCCAGATCATTAAAACTTCCCACCACCGGACTGGCTGGATGAATGGTACGGCGCTCAGGCCCATAATACTGTTTAGCCAGTACGCGATATTCAGCCTGATGCGGCTCAATCGATTCTACCTGAAAATTTTTGAGTACCCCGGCCTGCTCCAGATTCGGGATCGCCCGAAAGTATTCCGACCAGATCCATAGTCCAAGCGCAAACAGTGCTGCGGCAATAATCAGTTTATCCATAGTGTAGCGTTGAAGCTTGCTGTCCTTCAGTCTTCAAAATCAATCCGGATGGTCTCAAAACGTACCCGCCCTTCCTGAATGGCTTGAGCAATTGCCATCTGGCCTTTGGTCAGACGTGCACCACCACTTTTAATATCAATCAAAACCACTTCAATATCTTCTGCCAGCCCCTCACCGTCACGAAAATCGGTATAACCATCAAAGACCACATAATCCACCGGATCACCTAAAAATTTGGCATCACTAGGCAGATATTGAAACTCTGGCATGATCGGTGCCAACTGCTCGGCCATTTTGCCTTTGAGTACCGCGCGACTGGTATTTACACTGCGTTTTTGTGCAGCGACTAAAGCTTGCTGATGTTCCAGCTCCAACTCGGCAATATATTGTTCATATTCTGCTTTAATTCGACCATTTCGCGTCTGGCCCAGAATCAGGGTAGTTAAAACCACTCCAATACAGGCACCAATCAGCATAGCCATTCCAATGGACATTCAATCTTCCTAATCTGCTTTATTTTGCTGCCTACCTTCGACTGAAGTTGAAAGGGTCTGCCATCCAGTAAGCCTGCAAAGAATGATATGCTAGGCGGGAGCAGAATTAAATCATCCCGGGTCATGAAAACTATTTTAATTGCAAATCAGAAAGGTGGCTGTGGTAAAACCATTACTGCGATTAGCCTGACAGCTGCCCTGGCACAAAAGGGTTATAAAGTTGCTCTGGCCGATGCGGACAGCCAGAAATCGACCTTGCAATGGTTGAAACATCGCCCAAAAGATGCCGCACCGATTCAGAGTCTGGACTGGCGAAATGCCAAATCGATTGGGGATGCGCCTAAAAATCTGGAATATCTGATTATCGATGCACCCGGAGCGCTGACTGAAGATCATGCCGAACAGCTAATTAGTGAAGCGGATGCCATCATTATCCCGCTGCAGCCTTCTTTTTTTGATATTGATTCTACGCGCCGTTTTCTCAAACATTTGCAGGATATTAAACGTATCCGTAAAGGCAAGGTTGAAATTCTGCTCCTCGCTAACCGCACCAAACCTAATGCAGCCAGTAATCAGGACATTCAGCAATTCTTTAATAAAATTGATCAGCAACCGGTTACCTGGATTTCTGAACGTGCACCCTATAGCCGACTGGCCATGCAAGGCCTGTCTATTTTTGATAAACAGCAGAAGATGTACCGTGAATTACAGGATCAATGGCAACCTTTATTGAATGCCATTATTGACGATCCAAGCCAATGGTTCTAGTTCTGTTATTTTTAGCCTCTTCTTTTTATTCTAAGGAAAATAATCGTACTACTTCCCGCACTATCGTTTTCGATCGCTTTTTTTTCAGTTAATATGCCTGACACGACCTAAAAAAATGAGCTTCTAAATTCAGTGCAACAGTACGCGCCTACACTACAAAAAGTCTTATTATTTGGACTATTTTTCATTCTGATTTTTTTGAGTTTTCACATACTCAAGTATTTCATCATTCCTGTAGTTTGGGCAGCCATTATTGCGTACATGACCTGGCCGCTGTATCAGTCGATCTTAAGAATGAGTGGCAATCGGCCGACACTGAGTGCGACCATTATGATTCTGGGTGTGATTCTGGTATTTGGTTTGCCTTTTATCTTTGCCATTTTTATGCTGCAACACGAAGGCCGGAACCTGTATTTTGAATTGCAGAAACAGGTATTCTCAGGTCATCTCAGCGTTCCAGATTTTATTCGCGGCCTGCCACTTGTAGGTAAGGAAATTACCCGCACCCTGAATGAGATTAATGCCGATCCAAATAGCATTGCACAAACCATTTCAGTCTGGATTCAGGGTCATCTGAATTACGGTAAAGTTGTGCTGAATGAAATCAGTAAAAATGTCTTCAAGCTGTGTTTTGCCGTGCTGTCGTTATTCTTCTTTTATCGTGATGGCCATACCATTCTGAATCAGGTGCGTAAAGCCTTTGAAATGGTAGTCGGTCCACGTATTCATCATTATCTGGCTACAATTTCGGATACTACACGTGCGGTGGTCTATGGCGTAGGTTTAACGGCGATTGCCCAGTCTTTACTGGCAGGTATCAGCTACTTTGTGGCTGGCGTACCGAACCCAATGGTACTGACCATTATCACCTTTATCTTTGCTTTAATTCCTTTTGGCCCTCCTGTTGCTTATGGTGCAGTTTCGCTATGGCTGTTCTCGCAAGGTCAAACCATTGAAGCCGTAGGAGTCATGATCTGGGGTGTCTGTATTGTGAGTACGGCAGATAATGTGATTCGTCCACTGGTCATTTCAGGTGCAACACAAATTCCATTCCTGCTGATCATGTTTGGTGTCTTAGGTGGCATTGCCAGTTTCGGTCTGGTCGGTGTCTTTATTGGACCGGTGATTCTAGCCGTACTACTGGCCATCTGGCGTGAATGGCTGCATGAAAGCAACTTGAATGAACCTTTGATGATGCCTAAAGCCACTATGGCGCATGAGGTTGAACCGAAGAAAAAATTCCGTCTGCGCCGCAACAAGACACCGAAATCACCAGACTGACTGGCTTAAACAAATTAAAACATTTAAGTACCGATTTTCCATAGTGCTTTTGGTCTTGCTCTGTTTCAATAGATTCCGAAAAGCAGAATAAAGATCAAGGTGTGATAATTATGTCTTCATTGTTTAAACTTACAGCTTTGTGCGCAGTCAGTGCCGCACTTTTTACCGGTTGCGCTTCAACCTCTACTTCGACTGAAAATGTTAAAACCGTGACCCTGAATGCAGTCTCTGCACAGGGCGTCGGTGAATCGATTGGTACCGTATTATTGAGTGACAGCCCGGCGGGCCTGGTGATTCGTACTAACCTGAAACAGCTTCCTGCGGGTGAGCGTGGTTTCCACATTCATGAAAATGGTTCATGTGCACCGGGTGAAAAAGATGGCAAACCAGGTGCTGCACTTGCTGCCGGCAGTCACTACAACCCGAATCAGGCACCTCATCATGGCACACCCATGACGGGTCATCTGGGTGACTTACCAGCCCTTAAAGTAAACACTGATGGTACAGCACGTGTGACTCTGCTTGCGCCACGCCTGAAACTGGCAGATGTTCAGGGTCGTGCCATCATGGTCCATGCAGGCGGTGATAACTATTCAGATGAACCGCAGCCATTAGGCGGTGGCGGTGAACGTATTGCATGTGGCGTAATCTGATTTATTACAGATTATTAGCATTCAAAAACGGGCTTCTTGCCCGTTTTTTAGTAGATATTTCTTTTGAAATTGGCGCTTAAATTGCATTCAAAACCGGCAGTCAAATACCACGGATCATATTCTTATGAATAGCTCAGATTCCATATTGCATCCTCTTCAGCACATACTTAAAAAAGCCCTGTTGCCTTTTCAGTCCAGTGCCTTGATGACTTACTGTTTGCAGATGTTTATTGTGCTTTCAGGAACGACTTTTGGTCTAAAACTTCTCGGCTATGAGACTTTGATTGTTCCGGTTACTTTAGGGGCAATTGCTACTGCCCTGACCGATTTTGATGACCGTTTAAGTTTAAGGCTACGCAATCTGGGGCTGGTCATGCTGCTGTTTTTTGCAGTCAGTAGCATGCTGGAATTTCTGCATCCCTATAAAGTCTGGTTTGCACTCTGGCTATCACTTTCTAGTGCCGTATTTATCTTGATGGGGGCTTTAAGACAGCGTTATGCCACCATTTCTTTTGGCACTGTATTGCTGTCCATTTACACTATGTTTGGCTTGGGAGAATATGCGCACTGGTACGAACAGCCGCTTTATTTTGTAGTTGGTGTGCTGTGGTATGGCCTGACTTCTATCCTATTTTATCTGATTCGTCCAACTTTACAGGTTCAGGAAAATCTGTCCATCAACCTGCAACAGATGGCCGAACTGCTATCGACCAAAGCCAAATTATTTGATCCCGATAATCAGAATAATGTCGAACCGCTGCTTTATGAACTTTCCTTAAAAAATACCCAAGTCATTGAAAGCTTTAACCACACCAAAGATTCTTTACTGACCCGACTCAAAGCCTCGCGCCCAAATCATAAAACTATTTACTGGCTGAATCTTTATTTTCTGACTCAGGATATTCATGAGCAGGCAACTGCTAACTATCTGCATTACGAGCAGATTCACCAGCATTTTAGCCGTACCGATCTGATTTTTCGCATTCAGAAAAATATTCACTTGCAGGCGCTTGCCTGCCAGCAGTTGGCTGCTTGCGTATTGCGTAATGAAACTTATCAACTTCCTGAACAGCATCAACTGGCACTCAAAGCATTAGAAGCCTCTATGCAGGACTGGATTGCCCAGCATCCACAGAATATTGAGGTAAAAAACTTACAGCTCATTCTGAGCAATCTGCTGAGTGTGCATGAACAGCTGCAACATTTGCAGGATGGACAAGCCATTTACCGTCCAGATTATCCAAAGTATTTTGATGATTCCAGCCTGTTTGATGATGATCTGCGTGGACCTGCGGATTTCTGGCTGAAATTAAAACCCCATTTGGGACCGCAATCGGCGCTGTTTCGTCATGCGGTGCGGATCGCTTTGGTCTTTCTGGTCGGCTATGCAATTTCTCTATTGCCCTTTGCCAAAAATGGCTACTGGATATTGCTGACCAGTCTGTTTGTATGCCAGATCAGTTATTTCGCTACCAAAAGCCGTTTAAAACTGCGGACTTTAGGTACTCTACTTGGGGTCGTTCTGGGAATTCCAATCCTGTATTTTGTACCAAGTATTGAAGGCCAGTTGCTGCTTACGGTGATTTTTGGTGTCGGCTTTTTCTATTTGCGCTCCAAGAAATATGCTATGGCCACATTGATGGCAACCTTGGTGGTACTGCTGATTTTTAATCTGAAAGGCGCAGGCTATGCTGTCATTCTGCCGAGAATTATCGATACCCTAATTGGCTGTCTGATCGCCTGGCTGGCGGTCAGCTGCATCTGGCCAGACTGGAATTTCCGTAATATTTCCAGCAATATCAAAAAATCTTCCCAAGCGACGCTGAACTATTTACTGGCTATTCTGGAGCAATATCAGCATGGCAAAAATAACAGCATTGCTTATCGGACAGCACGTCGTTTGGCCCACAATGCCCAGATTGACCTTTCCAATATGATTTCCAGTCTAAGTACCGAACCGAATCCAGATCCGGTGCTGATTCGCAATGCCTTCCGTTATCTGGTTTATAGCCACAGTCAGCTCAGTTATATTTCCGCATTGGGTAGCCATCGTGAACAGGTATCTGATCCGCAAATTCTGCAACTGCTCTCTGCCTGTCAGCAGACCTTAACCTCTGCCCTATCAAATCCTGAAAATGTACCGCAGCAGGACATTCAAGGCCAATTGGCAGAAATCCGGCAACTGAGTCAGCAGGAACATATTTCTACCCACCTGCTGCTGGTGCTTAAACAGATCAGTCTGTTACTGGAAACCTTGCCTGAATTATTGTCTCTAAGACAGCAATTACTGGTAGTTGAAATCAAATAACCAAGCGGAGCACTAGGATATAAGTATTTAAAATAATTAATTTTATCCTATAAATTTCATTTTGCTTAAATCGGCAGATTGGGTACACTCAAGCCTGATTGAATAGAACATAGAAGAGTGAGCGCGCGTGAATATTAAAACTTTGCGTCTGGTTGGATTGCTTGAAGGTATTTCATTTCTGCTGCTGTTATTTATTGCCATGCCGGTCAAGTACATGATGGATAACCCGATTCTGGTGAAATATATCGGCATGGGTCACGGCGTTCTTTTCGTGCTTTTTCTTGTGGTGTTATTTGCGGTCTGCGAAAAACAGAAATGGTCTCTGAGTATGTTTATTCTGGGCTTGATCGCGTCGATTCTGCCGTTTGGACCATTTATCTTTGATATGAAATTAAAGAAGTTGGAGCAGCCGGCTGAAGCTTAACTTTTGGATTCTAATCATTATTAAATCAATAATGGATGTTTTCTCTCCTTTTAGGAGATGAGTAGCACTGCTGCGCAAAGGTAAGGTTATTTTATTAATATTTCCCTCTCTCTCCCATAGGGAGAGAGAACATTCAATACTTTTATTTGAGGCACATCAAGTAAATAGCTTCATTCGATTAAATATTTAAGAGAAAGGAATTCTTTTAAAACTCCCCTCGCCCTTTTCTTTCCAGCATCACCTGTTTCAGCTGCATACGTGGCAAGCTAAACCACAGCGCAATTAAAATAAACGAGGCACCGCAATAAGCCCAAAGATCAAAAGCTTCATAAGCAATTCTGACCACTTCAATCACGATAAAGAAACTCAGCATCATCAAGATGGATACTGTTGCCGCAACCGTGCCTTTAGACACTTCAGATGACATCAGCGCAAACCGGTACAATACCGAAAAGCTGATCCCTTCACCCAGACTGATGCAAGTGGTACCGATAATCAGGCAATGCAGAAAATAATCCGGAATCAGCATTCCCACTAAAAGCAAAATGGTTCCGAACAGCATCAATGGCACACCCAGCATCACTGTTTTACCGAGCGGCATCTTGTCGATAATTTTTAGCAGAATGATATTGCCCAGAATCAGGCCATCCAATACCGGAAACTGAGCCAGGCCATATTGCATGCTGCTCAAGCCTAATTCTTCAACCAGAATCACGGGAGATAAGGCAATCCATAACATCAATGGCAAGCTCACCAGTGGCAATGCCATGGTCATAATCACAAAACGCTTATTTTTCAGGACCTGTTTAAAGTCATCGATAATATAGCTGAGTGGCTGTTTGGGAATACTGATATTCGAATTCGGCATCTTCGCTTTTAGTCCAAACCAGCTCAGAAATGCCAGACAGGCAATGCCGATAAAACCCCAGTGCCATGAGACATGGTCAATCATAAAGGCACCGACTACTGGCCCTAAAAGTGGTGCCAGCAAGGAGACATTGGCCATAAGTGCCATGACTTTAATGGCATCGCGTTCTTCAAAACTTTCCTGAATCGCGGCATAACCCACAGCAGCAATAAAGGACAAGCCAAAACCTTGTAAAAAGCGCAGGAACAGAAAGCTTTGAATATTCGGTGTGAGTAAAATCGCCAGACAGCAGATTACAAAAAATGCTACGCCACCGAGCAGGACTTTTTTACGGCCTAATCGGTCTGATAAGGGTCCTAAAATTGCGGCAACAAATGCCCCACCTAACAGGAAAAAGGACATAGAAGATGGTGCCCAGGAACTGCTTACGCCAAAATCACGGGTAATGGCCAACATGGCCGGCTGGATCAGGTCATTACAGATATAGACGGAGAATTCAAACAGCACCAGTGCCAGAGGAAACATCAGTGTGGCACGGGTCAGTTTGTGGGTTTGGGCGTTTTGCATGGGAGTTGTTATTGCCAGTCTGTCCATTAATAGCAGACCGAACTTTATCTAAAATAGAAAGAAATAATTTTAGCAGAGATCGGATTTAAAGTATTTTGAACTTTAACTGTTCTCAACCGATTTCTTCATTTTAAAAGATTCAGCTAAAACTTTATTTGCCTCTGTCAGTAATTTGACTTGTTCCAACGAATTATCAGAATTTGAATCAGCTTTCGAATCGTTATAAAGTTCCTGTCCAAAGAAACGATCTGCTAAATGTTTCCGAAGTTCTAAACGATCCTCATCTTTAAATTCACGGGCATAAAGTGGGAAAGAAGCGAGTTCAGTTCCCAACATTCTGGCTTTATATGCCACTTTACGATGTTTAGAAGATTCACGAGCTAAGTACCAAGCAGGTGTAGTTAAGCTAAAAAGCATCAATGTTTTGATTAGACTTTCCCAACCAAGTGGAATATGAATATAGGTACTATCTCTTAAATGATTCCAATTTTGGATAGAGATGTTAAGAAAACCCAATATCAATATTGTTCCAATAATTGCAAAAATACCTAAAGCCCAATTTCTATATTTGTTTGCTATCGAAACTTCTTCCTCATGAATTTCATCATATAATTTTTTAATTAAGCTATTATTTTTATCGTCTATATCCTGATTTAATAAATACTTCTTTACTCTTAACTCTTCAACTAATTGATTAGCTTCACTCTGTAATTTCAAAACATCTTCATTATTAAAAGAAATTCTTAATTGTTCTTTATGTATATCAAATAGTTGTCTGTTTATTTTTCTATAGCTTCTTTCTAAATTATCTTTATCTATATTAAAGGGAAATCTAATTCATCAGTATCAGCGAATTTATACTGGCTATCAAATACCCCTAATACTTTTCTTGCAGTTCTTTCTGCTTCAAAGACTTCATCTAAATTGAAATGAGGATTCGCGTATTTTAATCTAGTTAGTAAAGACTCTAATAAATCGGTATGCTGTTCTAGCCGTTTAGAAAACTCCTCAAATCTATAGAGAATAAGAAGCTGTACTAAATCTAAGTAATCAAAAGTATTGTATGGGGCAGAATCAAATAATTTTTGTAGTTCATAACTTATATTACTAAGCACAGTTTCTATATTAATATCGTTTTTCATATCGCCCCAAAAAGCAAAAAAGCGCATCCTGAAGATACGCTTTTAACGAAGTTTTGTTTAAAGATCAAACATTATTATGGACAGACTGCCTTCTGGAAAGTTTTGGTATTTGAACCGCGTACACACTGATAGAGCTTTTCAGTATTGTGCATTTTCCAGTTCTTCTCTTCTTTTCTAAAATGATAAATGGTCTGAATCGATCTCACCGAGTCATCCATCAAACCTGTTTCAGTTACTTTTACCTGTCCAACCGTCGGTGACTCAACACGATTAAAGAACTGACGTATCTCGACTGTTGCCAGTTCTTCACGCAGGTCAGGCCTCATTTTAAGCACCTGATCCAAAGGTGTATCCGAAGAAGACTGCACTTTTGCAATCACTTTCTGGGTGGTTGTACAACCTGATGTCATCACACCCAGACCTAAAATTGTAACCGCCAATAACCGTAACATATTGTTTAACCCAGATTATCTTTATTATGCAGAAATTATCATGCCGGGCTTTTCAGCTTAACGCTATTTAGACTCTGTAAGCCCAGTTACAGAGCAATAAAAAAAGCGCACCTTTCGATGCGCTTTTGTAAATCTATTCCGATTAAAGATCAAATAGTTTGCCTGGGTTCATGATGCCATTTGGATCGAACACTTTTTTCAAGGCTTTCATGTATTCGATTTCTTCAGCTGAACGGGTGTATTCAAGATAAGGTTTCTTGGTCATACCCACACCATGTTCCGCAGAAATTGAACCGTCATATTTTTTCACAGTATCAAATACGTACTTGTTCACGACTTGGCATTTCGCAAAGAATTCATCTTTGGTCAGGTCAGCCGGTTTCAGGATATTCAAGTGCAGGTTACCGTCACCGATATGACCGAACCAGCAGATTTCGAAATCTGGGTAGTTTTCATTCACGATCGCATCGATTTCTTTAATGAATGCCGGTACGTGAGTGATCAGTACAGAGATGTCATTTTTGTATGGAATAAATGGAGCAATCGACTCAGAAATGTCTTCACGCAGACGCCATAAGCTATGTGCTTGCTCAAGACTTTGGCTCATCACGCCATCCAGCACCCAACCTTGCTCCATACAGTGCTCGAAGATTTCCATTGCCTTGTCCATAATTGGCTCAAACGGCGCTTCAAATTCAAGCAATACATAGAATGGACATTCAGTTTCAAATGGACGCTGTACGTGACCATTGGCCAGTACTTTTTGCATCGCTAGCTCACCGAAGAACTCGAATGCAGTCAGGTCAATCTTCGCCTGGAAGGCATGCAATACTGGCATGATCGCATCAAAATCAGGTACACCCAGTACCAGCACTTGCAGGTCGTGTGGCTGACGCTCAAGTTTGATTTCTGCTTCAGTGACTAACCCTAAGGTACCTTCACCACCGATAAACAGATGTTGTAACGCATAACCCGTTGCGTTCTTGATCATGCCCTTGTTCAGACGCAGTACATCACCTTTACCAGTCACCACAGTCAGGCCAAGCACCCAGTTACGGGTCATGCCGTATTTGATCACTTTAATCCCGCCAGCATTGGTGCCGATGTTCCCGCCGATCTGGCTTGAACCAGAAGAGGCAAAATCAACCGGGTAATACATGCCCTGCTCTTCAGCATAGTTTTGCAACTGTTCAGTCACCACACCTGCCTGTACGCGCACCATACGGTCTGCCGGAAAGAATTCCAGAATCTGGTTCATCTTGTCCATGCTTACCACAATCTCGCCATTCGCAGCGACAGCACCTGCAGAAAGACCAGTACGACCACCTGATGGAGTCACTGCAACATTGAACTGATTGGCAAGCTTCACAATTGCTTGAACCTGTTCAGTCGAAGATGGGAAAACGATGACCGATGGGTTTGGATCAAAGTGTTTGGTATGATCACGACCCCAATTCTGGAGGCTGTCCGCATCAGTTTTAATACGGTTTTCACCCACAATTGCAGTCAATTGGGTCAATAACTCTGGGGTTAAAGCGACTGGAGCATTCATCGTTTGCAGACCTAGCATGAATTAAACAAGAGAGACCTCGCCAGTTTATTTGTATATTTTTCAGGCATTAAAACCTGTATACAAAGCAGGCGAAACATGATGATTAAAGCACCAAAACTGGCAGCTTAAACAGCATGGCGCAATATTATAAGCTATTTTTGGGGCTTTCCCTTAAAAAATGACAATTTTGATAATATACCTTTGAAAATGATAGTTTAATTCAACCAGTTCTATCATTTTCACTACTATCACTTGCAAAAATAGCTGATATTGTAGTCATCAAGGAAATGTATAACCGCCCCATTCCTGTGCTATTATACGGCGACTAAATTTGGCCTTTGTAGCGGAGCCGTAATGAGCCAACATCTATCTCTACCTAAAGATAAAATCCGTTTTCTATTGTTAGAAGGCGTTCACCAGAACGCAATCGACACATTGAATGCAGCTGGATATACCAATATCGACTATCGCAAAACAGCGCTTGAGGGTGAAGCACTGAAAGAAGCGATTAAAGATGCACACTTCATTGGTATCCGTTCCCGTACTCAGCTTACTGAAGAAGTGTTTGAAGCTGCGAACAAACTGATCGCGGTAGGTTGTTTCTGTATCGGTACTAACCAGGTGAATCTGGATGCAGCAATGCGTCGCGGTATTCCGGTATTCAACGCACCGTATTCAAATACACGTTCGGTTGCTGAACTTGTACTTGCTGAAGCGATTCTTCTGCTTCGCCGTGTACCTGAAAAATCTACAGATACACATGCAGGCGGCTGGAACAAATCTGCTGTAGGTTCGTTCGAAACTCGTGGTAAGACTTTAGGTATCGTTGGTTACGGTTCAATTGGTTCACAACTTTCTGTCCTTGCTGAAAGCCTGGGTATGAAAGTGATCTATTTCGACACAGTGACTAAATTACCACTGGGTAATGCACGTCAGGTCGGCACAATGGGCGAACTTCTTGCAAATGCTGATGTTGTTTCTATTCACGTTCCTGATGTTCCGTCTACACGTAACTTCATGACCAAAGAACAATTCGCGCAAATGAAAGAAGGCTCTATCTTCATCAATGCAGCACGTGGTACATGTGTGGTGATCGAAGATCTGGCTGAAGCATTGAAATCTGGCCATCTTGCGGGTGCTGCGGTTGATGTATTCCCTAAAGAGCCTAAAGCGAACGGTGAAGAATTTGTTTCTCCATTACGTAACATTCCAAATGTGATCCTGACTCCACACGTGGGCGGTTCTACTATGGAAGCTCAGGCGAACATCGGTCTGGAAGTTGCTGAGAAATTTGTGGCTTATTCAGATAAAGGTATGACGCTTTCTGCGGTGAACTTCCCAGAAATCGCGCTTCCATTAACTGAAGGCAAACACCGTCTGCTTCACATCCACAAAAACATTCCGGGTGTGCTGTCTAAGATCAACAACCTGTTTGCTGAACACGGCATCAACATCTCTGGTCAGACTTTAATGACCAAAGGCGATGTGGGTTACCTGGTGATGGATGTAGACGCAACTGCATCTCAAGAAGCACTCGATACTTTACACAACCTTGAAGGTACAATCCGCGTTCGCGTATTGTTCTAATTCAGGTTTTTAAAAAGCCACAGTCTTCGGGCTGTGGTTTTTTTATTGCTTAAAGGTTTTTATTTTTAAGCCTACTCAGCTGATGCTGCTCTTCCGCTCTTCGAGAAATCGAAACAAATTTAGTCATGCCAAATCTTAAAATTGCACCTATGGTGCAAGCGCCGCTGATTCTGCTGATCGCGATGATCAGCATGCAGAGCAGCGGCTCCTTTGCCAAATATCTGTTTGGCCAGTTCCCGATCCTGACCGTTTCTGCCATGCGCCTGCTATTGGGTGCATTGATTCTGGCGCTCATTTTTAAAGTCTGGCAGATCAATTTCCGCCAGGTCAGATGGCCAGCCATTATCAGCTATGGCTTGGCATTAGCTGGCATGAACATGCTGTTTTATCTGGCGATTGACCGATTGCCGATTGGGATCGCGGTCTCTTTTGAATTTATTGGTCCCTTAAGTGTTGCCCTGTTTTATGCCCGGCAGAAATTTGATTTTGTCTGGGTGGGATTGGCCATTCTGGGGCTGGTTCTGTTGTTTCCCTTTGATCAGGCTGCACAACCGCTTGATCCGATTGGCATCCTGTTTGCCTTAGGCGCGGGTTCCTGCTGGGCACTGTATATCGTGGCCGGACAAAAACCTTCGGGTGTATCAGGGAATCATACCGTGTGTCTGGGCATGTTCGTCGGCATGCTGGTGCTGATGCCGATTGCACTGTTCGCGGGAATGCCTGCTCATGTGTTTGAGCCAAGCAGCCTCATGTATTTTGTTATTTTGGCTGCACTTGCCAGTGCCTTACCCTTTACTTTGGAAATGATTGCACTGCGTAATTTAACCGCATTGAGTTTTGGCACTCTAATGAGCCTGGAACCTGCGGTTGCAGCACTCTCCGGTTTTGTATTCTTAGGCGAGACTTTATTGTGGACACAATGGCTGGCACTGGCCACTATTATCAGTGCGTCGATTGGCTGTACGGTGACAACACAAAGAAGAAAGCATTAAATAAAAAAGGCGCTCAAGCGCCTTTTTTAAAATGATTGATTTAATTTTAGCGTGGCGCTGCATCTTTAATAGCTGTATTTAATGCAGTAGCTGCTGTCACATTATAGCCATCACATGCCGAAGCAAGATGGTCATACAGGTAATCTGTCCATTTGAGCATTAGAGGAGTTGCACCCTCTTCCCTTAAATTGTCCAAGGCAGCTTTTCTTGCTTGAGCAATATAATCGGCATGATCAATATGTTCCCCATGTTCCGAGAAAGTACTTGAATAAATTTCACCCTGATATTCGATTGCACCAAAGTATTTGTAATATTGCTGCGCATCGTCTTTATATTCGGCTTTTTTAAATTTCAGGTTAGCCATCGTGCCATCTAAAATGGTTTTCGCCATCTCTTGAACAGACTCGCCTGTCTGCCATTCAGACAGTGTACGATAGCCAGTTTTGATATCCGGATCAAATTCAATAAATTCTTCCTCAGGATGCTCCGCCAGAATACGGAAACATTTAGATCCGTTCGGGAAAGTACGCGCCTTCTGCAAACCGACAAAATTGGTAGCAAACTGATTGTAATATTTACGTTCAGCATCCGTGGTATCAGTATCAAAGAAAACTCTGGTCTCGGTATCGTCATACATCTTCACGACAGCAATATTGGTACGTTCAGTTAAGGCTTTACCTGACAGGTCGTACCACTCCAGGTGTCGATGATTGCTGATGTTATTTTCCGGAATAGTGACGGGACGACTGGTAAATTGTTCAGAAGTATTTTCCAGTACTTTTTCCAGTTTATAGCCTAATGCTGTACGGGCACGATCTGCAGGGAATACGCCTTTCTCTGTGACATAAATTGGGAAGGTCATATCCTCATCAAGATCATATTCAGTATCAACAGCCCGGTTATCATCTGCATACAAGATGCCGTCAGTAATTTTATTTTTATGACTGGCCAATAGAAGCTTTTCCGACTCCATATCTGAAGCATCAATATTCGGCAGGTTGAACTGATAGGTATAGAATTCAGAAATCGTATCTGATGTTCCATCACCATTATCCGGGGTTCCAGGATTGCTCGGATTACCAGGATTGGTTGGGGTTGGTTGACCTGCGACTGGCTCTTTATTATCAGAATCAGAGCCACCACATGCAGTCAGCATAAGGCTCAAGACAGCACAAGAGAGTAATCTTAATTTCATTATTATCTACCTTATTATTTTTTCATCGTTTTATTTTTCATTGTTATTTTAAAGTTGACCCAAATCATGAGGTCTAAGCCATTTTAATAAATATAAAATTAAGATCAAATTAAAAATTGATTAATTTGTAACCACAATCTCATCAATAATTAACCTTGAATTTAATTTTTTCGGTGAGGGACGAAATCAAAAATTTAAATTCACTGATCCTAAATCTGCTTCGTATTCACAAAATATTCTTCTGCCCTACTCATCAAAAATTAACCAGTTTGATATACTTCCGCTTTCTTCTGTATCTCGATTATACCCTTCTGGTATAAGTAGTTTCTCCCATGCCAAACGTCCAACTTCTTGCTGTATTGTACATGGTTCTCTCCATGACTTCATACCAGATCAGTGCATCCTTCGCCAAGCAACTTTTCCTGGTGCTTGACCCGATCACTGTCACTATTTTAAGACTCTGCTTTGCCGCCATTATTGTCTGTATCATGTTCCGTTCCTGGAAAGTTATTCGACGTTTACAATTCCTGAAATGGCAGGATCTGCTCTGCTATAGCGCTTCTCTGGGCGTGATGAATATCCTGTTCTATATGTCGCTAGGGAAACTTCCTCAAGGGATTGCAGTCGGACTGGAATTTATTGGCCCGCTAGGACTGGCCTTAATTTCGATTCAGAACCGTAAGGACTATGTCTGGGTGCTACTGGCAATTTTAGGTATTGTGCTGATGGTGCCATGGGGGGAAGCCAATAGCAGTAACTTTGACCTGTTTGGTGCAGCCTGCGCCTTAGGGGCCGGCCTCTGCTGGGCCCTATATATCTATTTTGGGCAACGCGTGGTACAGCAAAATATCGGGATGCATGCACTGACGATTGCCATCAGTATTTCAGCCCTGTGTTTACTACCAATTGGCCTATATAACAACACCTCTGCTTTGATTGATACTCAATATTGGGGCAAGGCCATTACTATTGCAGTGCTGGCAACAGCCATTCCTTATGCGCTGGATTTAAAAGCGCTCCAGCACTTGAATAAAACCAGTTATGGTACGCTTTCCAGTCTGTCTCCAGCTCTGGCGGCACTGGTAGGTTTTATTTTGCTGGGTGAAAAAATTACGCTACTTCAAACCGTCGCACTGGTTTGTATTATGCTGGCTTCAGTTGGCGTGACCATGCGGGAAGCACGACAGCAATATAAAACCCGGAAAATAGAAAGCTGAATAAATAAAAAAAGATGGCACTCTGGCCATCTTTTTTTGTCATGAAAATTTGAATTTAAATAAATTTAAATATTAGCTTTTAACCAGCATGTCTTTTTTCATTTCTTTATAACGCTGATATTCAGTTTTGTACTGATCCGCTAAAGCCTGTTTTTGTTCATCTCCCAGAATTTTTCCGGCCTGCTGGAAGAAAGCATGCTCTTCTTCTTTCAAATGATGATGTACCTTATCTGACAGTTTCTTGGCAATTGCAATCCAGCTTGGGCTACTAAATTCAGTTTCAGTCAGTTCCTCAATCATTTCATCCATCTCATGATGTTCTGCCAAGGCGTGACGGGTAATGTTCAGGCCGGGATCTGTCATCATCAAGGGAATATAAAAGTAACGGTCTTCTGCGGTTTCATGCGCAAACAGTTCATTCTTCAGCTGTTTGAACAACTCACGACGTTCTGGCGAATCCCCCGAAGTTTGCAGTAATTTTTCTGCCAGATCACGCTGGATTTCATGACTTTCCCTTAATGCTTCAAAAATGGTGGTCATGTAATTTTTCTCCTGTTTTTGTCATGCCTTTGCTCCAGCATAGAGTGAAACCGGCAAATGGTCAGGAATATTTATAAGGCGAATTTGTATAAAAAACTTTAATATTGAGAATAGTTTACATCTATTTTTAGGCTAAAAACATCTGATAAGCCATACGGCAAATCAGCAAACTGACCAGGATCAGAAACAGAATCCGGATAAAACCGCTGCCATATTTGAAGGCCAGTTTAACTCCTAATAGCGAACCGCAAATATTGGCAGCCGCCATCATGGCACCGACTAGAAACAGCACATGACCTGTAGGAATAAAGAAACTCAGTGCCGCCAAGTTGGTAGTGAAATTGGCAATTTTCGATAAAGCTGAGGCATGCAAGAAATCCACGCTCAGATAACGGATAAAGAAAAAGATAAAGAAACTGCCCGTGCCTGGGCCAAAAATTCCGTCATAGAAACCGATAGCCAGACTGCCTAGTGCTGCCAGTATCAGCATCTTTTTATTCAGCTTTTGCTCGACATGTACCCGACCAAACTGCTTTTTCATGAAAGTATAAATCGCAATCACGATCAGCATAATCAGCACAAAAGGCTTGAGAATATCCACCGGAATCAAGGTGACACTGGCTGCTCCAATAAATGAGCTAATAAAGCTGCACAGCGCAATTACACCAAGTAAAACCCATGGCAGTTTGACCTGTCTAAGATAGGAAAAGGCTGCCGAGCCTGTACCAAAAATAGAGGCCAGCTTGTTAGTGCCAAATACCGTGGCAGGTTGCAACTGCGGCAGACTGCTCATAATCGCCGGGATCTGGATCAGACCGCCACCACCGACAGCAGCGTCAATCGCTCCGGCCATAAAGGCAAAAAGCACCAGACTGAGGATAATCTCGATGTCCATTGTTATTCAACGCGCCTAGAGATTAAGAACACGTTTAGGTACCAGACGTTTTTTATCCGTGATTTCAGCCAGGCCTAAGCATTTCTCGCCATCAAAAACCAGCACCTGTGGCTCTGCCGAATGGTCGATATTACTTTCCATACCCCGGCTAAAATATTCTGCACGGCCTTCCGGTGCCTGAATCTGCGGGAAATACTGTACCGGTGCATAAGCTGGCAGTAATAGTGCTTCACGTTCTGCCTCAGTTAAGCTTTCCAGATATTCAATGGTATAGCTTGGAATAAGGTCAAAATGACCGGTTTGAATCCGGTGCAGATAAGTCAAATGACCATAAGTACCGAGTGCTTTGGCAATATCTTCGCCGAGTACCCGAATATAAGTACCTTTGGAACAGGTCACATCCAGCGTAATGCTATTTTCAGTAAAAGATAAAAGCTCAATTGCATAAATGGTAATTGGACGTGCTTCACGTTCGATTTCAATGCCCTTACGCGCCAGCTCGTACAGCGGACGACCTTCTTTTTTCAGAGCCGAATACATCGGTGGCACTTGCTGGATCTCACCGACAAACTTGGCAATTGTCTCCTGAATCAACTCTTCATTCAGTTCAGGCACTGGTTTTTCCAGCAGAATCTCTCCTTCGACATCACCTGTCGTAGTGCTATGTCCCAGAAAAACTGTGGTCTGGTAACGCTTGGTTGAATCCAGCAGATAATGCGAAAACTTGGTCGCCTCACCCAGACAGATCGGTAAAAGACCGGAGGCCAAGGGATCTAGTGCACCAGTATGTCCAGCTTTTTGCGCACGATATAACCAGCGTACTTTTTGCAATGCAGCATTCGAGCTGATGCCTAGAGGCTTATTTAATAGAAATACACCGCTGATATGACGACGCTGAATTTTAGGAGATGAGGATTTCATGGCAAAAAGTCAGACATTTTATAAATTGGCGCAATGGTAAAACCCCAGCCAATTATTTACAACTTTTCTACAGCATATAAGGTGCAATATCTCCTATTCTGCGGAATGCAAAATTTAAAATAATCCGATAATTAAAATAAAGGTGCATAGGATATGCAGAAATATAAACTATGGATCGTGATTGCGCTCATCGTATTGTGCTTGATTACCCTGATTCTATGGCTTGCTCCTAGGGATGAAGCACAGGCACGTGTCTCAGGCCCGCAATCCACCAATGAAAGCAGTGCTCAGCAGGCAGCAGCACTGGCCAATGGCCCCGTAAATAACATATTCCTGAGTCCAAGCCAGCAGGATACGGAAATTAATTGCCAGATGCAGATGGATGCCAGCAATCGCCTGATTGTCAATGAACAGACCCGTAACTGTTTTGAATATTTTATTACCCAATATGGGGAAAAAACCCTCGAACAAATCCAGCGAGATTTTAAGGCCTATATTCAGCAAAATTATCAGGATCCTGCACTCTCACAAGTTCTGGATCTTTGGAACCGTTATATCCAGTATCGTCAAGGTTTGGGAGAACTGACTCCACCTGTAGGTCTGGATCAAGAAGATCCAGCTTACTACCGCAGTATCTATGCCAGCACCCAGAACCTGCGTAAACGCTTTTTCTCTGATTATGAAATTGAAGGACTGTTTGGCACTGAAGATACCTATCATGAATATACCTTAGACCGGATGGCAGTCATGGCGGATAAAAAGCTGAGCGAAGCAGAAAAAGCCCAGAAGCTAAAAGAACTGTTTGCGCAGTTACCGCAGGACTGGCAAGAAAATCTGGAGCAACTGAATAAACTGGAAGATCTGCGTAAACTCACCGCTGATATTAAAGCCCGGGGTGGTTCTGCGGAAGAAATCCGTCAGATGCGCCTGAATCTGGTCGGTCCTGAAGCAACCCAACGTCTGGAAAAACTTGATGATGAACGTGCGAATTGGAAATCCAGTGTGACGCGTTACTTGGGCGAGCGCGATAACATCCTAAAAAGTGGCCTGAGTGAAAATGCCAAACAGCAGGCAGTTGATCAGTTGCGTCAGAAACATTTCCAGCGCCCTGAAGAACGGCTTCGTGTAGGTACATTTGAACAGGTACATGATCAGGGTGGGACCCTACCCTTTGCCAATTAATTTTCAGCTAAAATTGCTCATTGACGCCGTAGCTACACAGTACTGCTACGGCGTCGAATATCTTCTCCTATTCCCTTTCTTTTTGTCCCATCTCTTATATAAAAACAGTAACGCTGACCCTCTATTTTGAGAGTTTAACAGAGCCATTTCTCTCTGAAAGCCTTGATTTTCTTGGGCTGATTACTTTTTTTAACATTGTTATTTGTTTCTAACTATTTCAACCTAAACATTCATCAATCTTATATTTCAAGGAGTTAACAATAAAATACATACGTATATAAATTGCAAATTTATGGACTCATAAATGCTCATCGGGCATGGCCCGAAATGACATGGAATTGGCTCATCAGCATGAAAAAATGCTTCTGCTTCAAAATAATAATTTTTGCGCGTGATTGAAGATTAGGTCTGCACGATCGAGACATCCAACTTCAATATTTATCGTGCATCAATACTCCCGAGCAATGATTGCTTTTTATAACAATAAAATGAACAAAGGAACGGTTATGCGTACTTTTATTAAAACAACACAGATGCTGGCGCTTTCCTTGGCAGCAGGCCTCGGTTTTGGCTTTTCAACACAAACCCAGGCGGCAGCAAGTGCAGTTCAGGTCACTGAAAAAGCCAAATCAGACTATGCCAAAACCAAATATCCTATTCTGATGGTGCATGGCTGGCTAGGCTGGCAACGCATAGGTACTGATACCATTGGCTTAGATTACTGGTATCAGATTCTGCCGGATATGGCTCGTAATGGCTCTACCGTGTTTGCCGCCCAATTGTCGCCTGCCAATACCACGACCCACCGTGGTGAACAGCTCATTCATCAGGTCGATGAAGTGCTGGCAATTACAGGGAAGGAAAAAATCAATCTCATCGGTCACTCCCATGGTGGCCCGACTGTACTCTATGTGGCAGCGACTCGACCGCAGCAGATTGCATCCATTACGGGGGTTGCAGGCACCTATCATGGCTCTAAAGTGGCCGATGATATTCAGAACAATACTCTTACCCGCACTGCTTTTAATGTTCTCGGTGATTATATTATTGGGCCACTGATCGCACTGGGACAGTTCAAACCTGAACTGGAAATTGATTTCGATGCATCCATGAAATCCCTGACCCAAACTGGCTCCAGCTCTTTTAATGCCAGCGTGGCCAAACAGATGGTGCAGGATGGTGTCTTAGCCTCCACAGAAAACTGTAATAAGAACCTGAAATCAAAAGACCGTAACGGTATTTATTATTATTCTTGGACCGGTGTGGCTCAAGCGACCAATGCACTGGATATCGATACCATCCTGATGCAGCTTGGCCCTTTATCTTACGGCAATAAAGACAACGATGGCATGGTTGCCCGTTGTAGTGCATTCATTGGTAAGGTGATTAATGACCAGTACAAGCTGAACCATACCGATCTGGCCAATATGATGTTTGGTCTTAAAGGCCTGTTTGCTCCGGATCCGGTGGCGATGTACCGTCAACATGCCAATCGTTTAAAACTTCAGAATCTATAATTTTCATCGCCCTTCTATCTGCGGATATAAGGGCTTTTTCGTTATTTTCACTTAAAAAAATAGGGAGATAAAACACTCAAAACGCTTAATGGGTCAGCTTTTCAGCTGGCTATTCCCCACATTATGGCGAGGATCGCCTTAACACAACAACAAGAATGAGGAAATAATGATGAAATATGGAGTATTAACGACAGGTCTGCTCATGGCAGCGGCCTGCTTTACGGCTCATGCCTCTACCCAGGCCAGTCAGGTGACGGCGAAAGCCAGTTCACAATATGCCAAAACCAAATATCCGATTGTATTTTCACACGGCATGGCGGGTTTCATTCGGGTTGGCACTGACCAGTTTGGACTGGACTATTGGTATCAGATTTTACCTGATCTGGCCCGTAATGGTGCGAATGTTTGGGCAACGCGAGTCTCCCCTTTTAACTCATCTGAAATTCGTGGTGAACAACTTTTGGAGCAGGTCAAGGAAATTGCCGCAATTACCGGAGCAGATAAAGTTAATCTGATCGGACACTCACATGGTGGCCCAACAATTCGTTATGTGGCCGGTTCAGAACCTAAACTGGTGGCTTCATTAACCACAGTAGGTGCACCGCACAAAGGTTCACCGGTTGCAGACCTGATTCTAAAAGCTGAAGGGACTGCTATTGAAGCGCCACTGGTCGGCACAATAAATCTGGTTTCTAAAGCCATTACCTGGGCTCAAGGCCTGGACCCAAACTCTTATCCGCATGATTCACTTGCGGGTGGCAGCAGTTTAACGGCATTGGGCTCTGCGAACTTTAATCAGAGATATCCCATTGGTATGCCGACTACCACCTGTGGTGAAGGTGCATATCAACAAAAAGGTATCTACAACTATTCATTCACAGGTGTAGGCCAAGTTACCAACCCGCTCGATCCTGATTCAGCACTCAAAGTTACAGCCCTGCTCATTGATGGCGGCAAGGAAAATGATGGTCTGGTCTCCCGCTGTAGTGCCAAATTCGGTAAAACCATTCGGGATAACTACAACTGGAACCACCTGGACGAAGTGAACCAGTTACTCGGGTTAAAAAATGTCTTTGCTCCAGACCCAGTCGATGTTTATCGCCAGCATGCCAACCGCTTAAAACTGCAAGGTTTATAGAGCTACACAAGCCTCTATTCATCCAGAGGCTTTTTCCATCTTATTTTTCGCTAAATTTTTTCTTAAAATTTACTTGTTAATCATGATTAAACTGCATATAAAATATTCATCAAATAGGCGGATTCAAGCGGCAAGTGCAACAGTATAAAAACCAGCCATAACTTCACTCGGTGTATACCAACCTAGTGTTTTTCTAGGACGATGGTTGAGTGCAAACTCTATCTGCTCTATTTGTTCGTTTGACACGCCATCAAACGATGATGATTTTGGCAGATATTGACGGATTAAACCATTCGTATTTTCATTTCTAGCTCGCTGAATAGACTTGTAAGGATCAGCAAAATACGTCTCTATGCCAGCATCAGTAATTCTTTTGTGTTCGGAAAATTCTTTGCCATTATCAAATGTCACACTATAAGCATGGCTCATTTGTAAACGATCTAATGCACAAGTAATCGTTGGAGAGGATGCTCTTGTTGGCCCTAAATGAACAATATGTACATACAGGCTCTTTCGATCAACGAGAGTCAATAAAGCACCTTTATGATGTTTACCAATCACCGTGTCACCTTCGAAATCTCCTAAACGTTGTCGTTGATCAATGACCTGGTCTCGGCAGTGAATACTTGTTTTATCAATGATTTGACCCCTACGATCCGTGTTTTTGTAACCGCGTTTTCGATATTTCTTCTGATGCCTTAAATGTAGATGAAGTTTACCGCCTTTTGATTTATCTTGATAAATGTACTGGTAAATCCACTCATGTGAAGGTATATCCAGCCAACCGCGTTGTGTTAAAGCACCTGAAATTTGTTCGGGTGACCAGTCCAAACCAATCAAATAATCAATATAAGCGAAGGCAAATGCTGTCATTGATGATGAAGGACGGTACCGTCTTTGACTTGCAAATTTAGCTGCCTGATGAGCTCTATATCCACGTTGCCCAGTATTTCTTTTTAATTCACGGTAGATGGTTGATCGTGAACGTCCTAATTCCCGAGCAAGGGTAGCGATTGAACTTTTACTTTTCAAAGTAGCATAAATTTCGTATCTTTCATCTTGAGAAAGTTGGGTGTATTTCTTCATTGTGTGCTTTCCAATTGCGAGTTGAAAAAGTCTAATGATTCTATGAATACACCTAACTTTTTCAACTAACTACAAATGTGTTGCACTTGGGATTTGAATCTGCGATATAAAAAGAACTGTGAAATAAAATAAATGCAGATACCTTCTATAGAAATCAAAAACAGATTTAAAAGAACCTGCCCCTGTTGCAAACGAAAAGTGATTAATCCTTTTCAATTTAAAAAATATGAGCCTTATTATTGTCCCTCTTGTCATCGACATATTATCGCAAATGTATGGATCAGTATTTTACTGGCTATCACACAATGTTTTATTTGCATTCAACTTTTTAATGCAGGATTCCAGTCTTGGGGATATTTTGTATTATTCCTGATGTTTATTCATAAAATTTTCTTGGATATTTTGGATGCCATGATCTTGCCTTTGCAGGAACATTTCGAATAAATCCAGATAAAAGCAAACATAAAAAAATGCGCCCAAAGGCGCATTTTTTTGCTTAAAAGCAAGGCTAAAATTAACCTTGTTTACGAGCTGGCAATTTTTCACGAATACGTGCAGCTTTACCAGACAATTCGCGTAGGTAGTAAAGTTTAGCACGACGAACGTCACCACGACGTTTCACTTCGATTTTAGCAACGATTGGAGAGTGAGTTTGGAATACACGCTCAACGCCAACACCGCTAGAAATTTTACGTACTGTGAACGCAGAGTTCAGACCACGGTTTTTCTTAGCAATGACAACGCCTTCGAACGCTTGTAGACGTTCACGGTCGCCTTCTTTTACTTTTACTTGGACAACTACTGTGTCACCTGGTGCAAAAGCTGGGATGTCTTGTTTAAGCTGAGCATTTTCAACAGCTTGTACTAAAGGATGCTTACCGCTCATGGGGTATCTCCAATATGTGCGAGTCAGAAGAGGTCTGATTATCGCTGGGTATAGAGGCTGAATCGCATAGACCCGATTGACTTTCCCTTTATGCTTGACCGCTTCAATGCATAAAGAGCCTATTTTAAATATTTAAACAACATTGCTTAAATACAGATTTGGACAACAGGATTAGTTGTTGCCACTTTTTAAATCTTTTAGCCATTTCTTTTGCTGCTTGGTCAGTTCAACTTTTTCTACCAACTCAGGCCGGCGTTCCAAAGTGCGCTGATATCGCTGCAAAAACCGCCATTTCTCAATATTGGCATGATGTCCCGATTTCAAAATATCTGGCACATCCATACCTTCAAAATGGTCTGGCTTGGTATATTGTGGGCAATCTAACAGACCATCCACAAATGAGTCTTGTACGTGTGATTGTTCATCTGACATTGCACCCGGAAGTCTCCGGATAATACTGTCCAATAAAACCATCGCAGGGAGCTCACCACCCGATAACACGTAATCTCCAATCGACCATTCCTGATCAACATATTTCTGGATCAAACGTTCATCGACACCTTCGTAACGACCACAAAGTACAATCAATCCGTCATAGTTTACGAAGTCCTGTACCGCAGGTTCATTTAAGGTTTTTCCTTGTGGTGACATATACACCACAGGAACGTTAACTGCACCCGCTTGCGCTGCAAGCTCTTTGGCACGATGAATTGCTTTCGCTAATGGCTCAGCCATCATCACCATACCGGGACCACCACCAAATGGACGTTCATCCACCCGTTTATAGTTCCCTTCAGCAAATTCTCGTGGATTAATACAATGAATTTGCATCAAATCACGTTTTGCTGCGCGCCCGCTAATACCGTAGGCTGTAATCGCTTCAAACATTTCAGGAAAAAGCGTAATGACTGCAAAGAACACCGCAGACTCCTCATTTTCCTGCTGTGTTAACCCTTTTTAAGGATTAATAATCTACGCCCCAATTTACGTAGATACGACCAGCTTCGAGATCAACCCGCTGTACCACATCTTTATGCCATGGAATCATCCGCTCTTCGCCATCGACGCTGTCAGCAGTAGCGCGAACTACCATTACGTCATTGGCACCTGTCTCAAACATTTCATGGATTTGACCGAGATTCACTTCCTGTTCTTCTTCATCCAGACCTAACACAGTTAGACCTTTCAAATCAGACCAGTAATACTCGTCCACGCCTGGTTGAGGCAGTTGCGATTTAGAGATCCAGACATTAGCACCCACCAGGCCGTCTGCTGCGGTGCGATCACTCACACCTTTTAGCGAAACAACCAAGCCCTTGCCATGTGGTTTCCAGCGTTTTACATCGACAATTTGCCATCCTGCTTTGGTCTCAATGTACCAAGGAAGGTAGTCAAATATGTTGCTCATAGGTTCTGTATTGGAATAGACCCAGAGCCACCCATTTAATCCATATGCTGAACGTAACTGTCCAATCTGAATACGATCTTCGGGAACATTCTGTGTTGGTGTCATGGGCTACCTGCTACCTTAAAATTAAGCAGCAGCTGCAGCTTTCTTAGCTTGAGCAGCTAAAGAAGCAACACGTTCAGAAGGTTGAGCACCTTGAGAAACCCAGTGAGCAAAACGGTCAGCATCTAAACGAAGTTTTTCTGCTTTACCTTGAGCTGTAGGGTTGAAGAAACCGATACGTTCGATGAAACGACCGTCACGTGCATTACGGCTATCAGTCACAATGATTTGATAGAACGGACGTTTTTTAGCACCACCGCGTGCAAGACGAATAACAACCATGATAGAACCTTATAGTTTTTACGGATTATTCATGTACCGACCACCGGAACACTTCAAACCCCTTTCATAGAGGGCAATATTTTACGCGAAGTTTGCCCTGAATGAAAGATCAAAAATTGGTTGGCTACAATTTTGGGTTTAGAGAGGATTTAATCCCAATTCGTAGTAGCAGTGGCAGTACAACTTAAACCTTTAGTCCAGCATTTATTCCCTTGATGATCCAAGACAATATTGCCATTTCCTGCTTGTGTTCCATATGGTGTCGCAGTCAAGACCCAAGAGTCAGCTGTTACATTTGAAAGGACAAATTGATAATTTTTTTTTGTAGAACTAGGATAGTCAGCTGAAACATTTAAATCTGACAAGATCAAAGGCTGACCATTTTTTTTAATATATGTTGAATTAATTACTTTATATCTTTGCATTAACGACGCAATACGTGTCATCTCTGCTTGAGCATCAACTCGATTTGATTTAATTACATATTGTGTATAACTTGGATATGCAATAGCTGCCAATATCCCAATAATTGCGACTACAATCATAAGTTCAATTAATGTAAATCCTTTAAAATTCACCAAGGCATACTCCCTGACCTGCAAGTAAATTTAACATCATCTTCAACCGTTGATTTACACTTCAAGCCATTACTCCCCATTAGAAAATAATGATTTTTATCATTGGCATCTCGATTTACTTTAATATACCAACCTCTACCCTGAACATCAGCCCCTAAGCCTTTTGTTGTATCATCTAAATCGTACACATTTAAAGTATACCCATCAGGAACTTGTACATTGGTCGCGGTAAAATTTCGATAATTAAAATTTCTTGCACGATGACGCTCCAACTGTTCAGCAACCTTTAATATCTCTTGCTGAACCTTCGTTTCTTTATTTTTCCTCACCGTTTCTTGATAACTAGGTATAGCGATCGCAGCAATGATCGCTAGGATCACGACTACAATCATAAGCTCAATTAAGGTGAAACCTCTGCTATATCGCATCTAAATTTCTCCTAATATTCATACCAACGTTGTGAAATGAATTTGGACTTTCCTTGATAAGTTTTAATTGGCTTATCTGTTGGTAAGTTCAAGACTAATCCTCGTTTCTTATCAATACCACCAAAACTAATACCAATATTACCTAAGCCTAAATCAATATCGTCAGGACGCTCATCCGAAACATCGTTGCCTGAATCATCTTTTTTCAAACACTGACCAAATGGCAAACAGAACTGTTTAGCAACACTTTTACCTCGTACACCACCGTAGCAATTCACATCATCAATATCGACTGTTGCATCAAATACACTGGTATAAAGATCATTCGCAATGACAACATTATCATTTAAGATACGGTTTTTAGTCGCCAGAGGATAATACCAGCCGCCATTCGTAAGTGACGTAGAAGTATTTCCATTGGTATTTTCAAATAATTTTTTACTACCTGCACCTGATGTGCTCACATCTACTGTTGAAAGTTCAGAATCTTTTAATACTGAAAGATTACGCTTTGTTACATCCTTGTCATAAACAACGTAGAGCGCATCACTTTGATCCGACTCAGACATTGGAAAGCTTAAATTTCCAGAGCCAATAGTAACAACACCAAAAAGACCATTCCCTGAATTATGAATACTAAAACTTGGTGTACTGTAAAAACGCGGTACTTTCGATGCAGAAGACATATCCAAAATTCTGACTACTCGTTTAGCGACATTTGCAGTATCGCCCGCAGCATTTGATGAATCTAAGTCTACTCGCCAAAGCTGCCCACCTAAGTCACCAAAATATAAATGATCGGTTAATCCATCATTATTACGATCAATTGCTTTAATTTGACTTACAACACTACGTTTCATATCTGCAACTTGGGTCGCATCTACGGATGTTGTATCTACATTTGAACTTGCCCACCACAAAAGGCTACCATCATCGGCATCAAACATATAAACACCAGCACCCTTATCTTTGCTTGAACTTGGTCTATGGTTTAAATTCTCATAGGCATCATCATAACCACCACCAACAAGCATGACTAATTTGCGCTCACCTTTCCACTTCACCCATGTCAGTGTTGGTTTAGACCAGCTTTGCCCCATATAACTTAATGGGCTATACGCTGCAGCACTTTGTGGGTCAATTTTAAATTTAATTTTAGGTGTACCACTTGTAGATGTAACATCTGATAGATCTAATGCATAGTAGCTTCGTCCACCCATGCGTAAACCACCATAAAGCCATTGTTTACCATTTTTAACGCTTACAACTGGTGCAGTTGCAGAGGTTCCACTACGTGTTGCATATTCTGTATATGCCGTCCAAGGTCCATCTATGCCATATTTCAGATCAATACCTTGCTGTTTTTGATCCAAGAAGCCTTGATGTTGTTTTTCAATCATCTCACTCGGCACAAATGTAAATACTTCTTTACCAGCATCGGAATCTGTCGAATTTTTACCTGCTCGGACAACATGTAATAAACCTTGTGTAGTACCAAATACAATTAAATCGTCTCGACTCTCATAACTTAAGTCTCCAGTTGCAGCATCAAATTTTGTTTTACCTTCTTGCGTGATCAGCAACGGTTTAGAATGCATGACTGCGCCCATTTGTCTCAAGGTCGCATTCGTATTGGTTAAAAAGTTAGTAAAAGTAGTTTGTGCCGTACTATCAGGAGGGTTAGTTTCCAGCTGTCTCGCCATAGCAGAGCTGATGTCATAACCAAATAAAGCTGCAAGATAACCACGTTTTGGATCCCTCACAAAATTATTCGTATCATTTAGCACCTTTAAATCAGCAGTTTTTACTTGCAACAAATTAGAATCATCGCCCACAGTAGCAACTGTACCATCCTCATTTATTTTACGATCAGTAAAAATTTTACGCTCAATATTAGTATCTGTTAAACCTAATTTAAGTTGACTTAATGCTCCACCTATACGAACTTCTATATCTTCCTCAACCTCTTTACCATCAACTATTTTAATTTTTGTAATTGTTTTCTTAATCGATGTATCCGCCCAGAAATCATTTGGATCATCTACACTGATACCTGTTGTGTCATCCACAACTTTGTTGTTATTACGATCTCGAAGAATATTATTTTTGACTTCATATTTTTTTAAGTTACCAATCCAAGTCGTGACTCTTGAATCTGGCTGTGGATCAAACTGAGGGAAATAACCCCAAGGCTGAATATTTTGGGTATCTAAATTATCTACTGGTACAGTCACTGAACCTGTTGTAACAGGTGGAATATATTTTTGCAGCTTTTTCAAAAATTTTAAAACGCTATCTACGACAGCTTGATCATTATTACCAACATAACTCCCCCCACCTCCAAGAATACCCCATTTGTCAGCATCCTTTTCATCAGAAGTACTTTTGTTGCTAAAATCATTACCAAAACCAACAACAGCTGTTTTAATACTTACTCCAGCAGGATTTAAGGTTGGGTCTAAAAGCGCTTTTGTATAAGCTCCGATGCAATCCCAACCATTACGCGAAGTCATTTTTGAATCTGAACTATAGCCAGATGTGAACTTGCCTAAAGTACTATCATTGTTACAAGAAAAACCACTAGACTTCGTATCTAATGTTTTTTTCATAAAATTTTCTAATACTGTTCTATCATGTTGCTTGGTTGCATTACTACTGCCACTGCTATAATAAGTTGGCGCACCATCAGTTAAGAAATAGATACCTTGAGTATTACACTGTTTTGCTGAAGTCACGGATGCTGGTGCAATATACTTTGTATCACCACTAATACCTGATCGATTGGCACTAAATCCTGATATGGATCCTGCATCAGTAACACCTGACGTTGTTTGCCCCATCATATAGGCAGCAACTTCAGCAAAAGCATAACCAGTAGGTGTACCACCCACTGCATTTAAAGCATTGACACCACGAATCATTCGCTTACGATGTGTCTCATAAGCAGTACCTGTATATGTTTGTACAAACTCACCTACAGCTGTAGCTGTTTGTGATCTATTTTGCGTTTTTGTCTCTTTTGAAGTCTCTGTCTCCTTTTGTTCACTACAATAATAACCGGATAAAAAATTACCAGAAGTACGAGAACATGTGTCTGTATCAGTACGTGACGATGGAGTTACATTTCCAACATCCGTCCAACCCGAGCTTCCTGTCGGTGACCAGTTATTAAGTGTGTAAATTTCATTTTCAGTAGAATTATACTGTGTCAATTCTGCAATAGTTTTTGTAGACTGCACCCATGATTTACAAGCGATTGTAGAAACTTCCCAATCAACGCACTCTTCAACAACGGAGGAGTCACTTCTTTGCTTAGTGAGAGTAATAGCACCATCTGAGATATTACCGTCCCTTGTCCATCCACTCCAAGCACTCCATCCACTCCAATCCCCCCAATTACTCCAACTACCATACCTGCTTGATAGAGTCTTAGTTCTACTTCTAGTATGTTGTCTGTATACTGTTTGGGTTTGAGTTCTTGTACCCATATAAGTTGTCGGAGTTTTAACGCGATAGATTTCTTTATTACCTAGACTAGTTGTTGTACCAAGAGGCTTGGCTTCAATAGTAATTCTCCCAAATGGACCATTTCGATTTGGAGAACTAAAATCAGATAAACCTACCACTAATTTGTCAGGTAGTGGTTCTATCCCATCAGAAACACTACCTTGTAACAACTTGATCATTCCCTCTTTAAGTTTATCTACCCTATTTGGGGAACAACCACTATTGGTATTGACCGTACCATTAGAATTATCGCAATAAAGCATACTTCCTGATAAGTCAACCATAAACATGATAGTCGTCTCTGAACTTTGAGGTGCCTTATACAACTCTGTGTCACTTGCAAAACTTGGCAAAGCTGAGCAGATTAAAGAGGTCATAATTGCTGTATGAACAGCAACTGTTATTTTTTTATATTTTGTTTTCATTTCAAAATCCCCAAATTTCTTAGCTCTTAGATGCATAACTAATCACGGCATAATCCATGACCTGCTGACTATAAGGAACACCCAATTTACTAAAACATTCTGCAACTGTTTGCTGACCCGGGTATTGGTCAGACTTAATATTGACATGTTTTTTAAAACAATCATTGACTTGTCTATCAAAAGATGACCAACCTGTGCCTGAGCTACTAGCAGCACCTGGAATGATAGTCGTCACTACAATTTGAATAGGTTGTACCTGATCGAGCTGAACAGTAGATGCATCCGTTCCAAGTGGGTAAAATTTGAATGGAACATCAGCCTGCATACTGCTTTTCTTAACAGCGACTTGTGAAATCATCACATTTCGGCTACTGCTATAATCAGCTTGTTTGTATTCACAAAACCCTGCTACTCCAAGCTCTGTATTGTTAATGCCATCGTCATTATCCGTTGGATAAACGATACTTGCTTTCTGCAAAGAAAAAACTTTGTCTTGAGATTTAGGACGAAAACAGAATACGAGTTCTTTATTTAAAAATTCATCAGATTTCACTATTCCAAACAAACCTAAAGAACTCAGGTTTTTCTGAAATGTAGCTGTATCTTGATTATCTTTTTCTAACGCAAAAAAAACGGCATCTGCTGTTTGCTTCATTAGACTTTGAGCTTGACTATTTGTTGCGATATTTAAACCAACTAAACTTTGCTTGACGGCTAACGTCCCTATGAGGACCATGAATATCAGCACAAACAATACAACAATTAATGTCGCACCTTTTTGGAACTGTTGCATTTATAACCCCTCCATAAGACCGTAGCCATTTCTTAATGCAACAGTTTGGCTCACCACATCCCTTACATACTTTTCTGTCAAGCCATCATCTAACTCTACATCTTGATTCAACACTCTAAATTCTGTCGGCATTACGTCATTTCCTGCGACTGAATCATAACCACGTACCAAAGCCCCTAACTGAATAGACATAATACGTGCACGCGGAGCCACATCCTTCAACAAACTATTCGTACTTCCCATGTATTGATCAATCGTCATATAACTAAATTCATCGCTATTATTTTGCTTAACACCGAGTAGCACATTAAAATAGTCCACTCGTCGCATAATAATTTGACCATTACCACCTAGTCCCTCCACTCCCGAAGGAAGACTATCTGTGGGTACCAAGGTTTTATATCGACCAGCATCACACGCTAAGGCCAAATCCGTACTTTTTCCATCTGTTCGCAGGAAATATCGTTGTACAATAAATAAACCTTCATTAATCTCATCTTGAGTAATCGCATTTCCTTCACAATCAAATCCTTGAGGATCAAATGCTTTATATTGAATGACTAACTGGTCACTCGCGACATTGACATTACTTGGTCCTACTTTAGCTCTAGTGAGCTGACTAAGTTCCACAGATGAATTTGTTAGATATAATGGGAGATTCGCAGACTGAACTTTTTTATCTTCTTCAGCTAAAGAGGTATAGCTTTTAGAACTGGTGAGAACAATACCACTATATTGATTTCGATCATTTATTATTGCCAAATCAGCATCTAAATTTGCTAATTTAATATCTTTTACCAGATAGTTAAGACCAAAATTACCGTTATCTTGAAGTTCTGCTAGATTTTTTTGTAAATTATAATTAATACTTCCTGTTAAAAAAAGCTGAAATGCTGCAGCAATAATAATTAAACCGATAACTAAGGAAACCATTAATTCAATGAGTGTTAAACCTTTTGAATACCTCATTAGTAAGCCTCCAAAACTATGCATTTAGAATTAGACGTCAAGCTTCCACTATTAGTACATGCATTTGTTCCACCATCTTTTGGCAATGTCTCCCCCCAAGCTACATAAACACAAAAGCGATTTAAACTCATATTGCCAGGGCAGTCATTGAGTGCAATCTTCATACCTGATGTATAAGCTCTATAAAGAATTTGATTTGCATCTTCTTGTGCGAAATCTTTGCTTGAACATTTTGTACTTCCAATACAATTGGGTGTATGACTTGAAATATAATATTTTCCCGACATTGCATTACTATATGCGTCAACAAGCTTATCTACATCATTCTCTTTAATTTCTATCGACTTAGATAATCCCGACTTATTTGCGCGCATTCTTTCAGATAGATCTCTTGCTAAATTCATTGCTTGTATTCGCTTTGATGCATCTAAAGAAGCATCCATTGCACGTACCTGCAGTATAGAAAATCCCAGAACACCTATTGAAAGCAAAATAAGCGCTACTAACACTTCCATAAGTCCTACACCGTGTTGAGTTTTAATTTTCATTGTTAACAACTCCCAACAAATGCAGAGGTTTTGCTAGATGACACTCGACCAAAATTAGTTAAAGTAATATAATTTTGAGTACTAGCATTTGTTATTTTTATTTCTAAATTTGCAGGCAATCCACTTACATTCCCTTGAGGTAGAAATTTAATGAAAGCAAGCGGAGATCTCATCACAGCCTGAGACCATGTAGTTCCTGTACATGTACCCTCAATAAATGACAACGTTACACCTTCGGCAGGCTTCCAATAGCGATGAGCAGGATCGTCAATACCATTAACACCAAAATAAACAGTAACTTCTTTACGGTATAAAACTGCATCTGCTCGTGCTTGTACTAAAGCTTTCTCTAAATCTGTAGAAGTTCTTTGAATAGATCTTTTATCCATCGTATCCTGAAATTTTGGAGCAGCAATACTTGCTACAATTGCCAATACTGCAATCGTCACCATGAGCTCAATTAACGTAAAACCTTTATTCTTTTGCACACTCTTCCCCAGCTCCAAAACTTTCCCCTATTAAAAATAATATCTATAAATTTTACAAAACCTACACAGAGTAGATAAAAGGCATAAAAAAACAGATAACTGTCATATTATAGCTATCTGCTTATTTTTTAATAAAAAATAAATTGTTAAATAGTTAACAATTTAAGCCTGTGTTACAGGAATACGTAACTCTTTCGGCAAACTAAAGGTGATATTCTCTTCTCGCCCATCCAGCTCTTTGGGTGCCTGTGCACCCCAATCCTGTAAACGCTGAATCACCTGCTTAATTAAAATTTCCGGGGCGGAAGCACCTGCGGTTACCCCAATTTTAGAAATATTGGTAAACCATTCCTGCTTGAGCTCATCTGCATTATCAACCAAATAGGCTGCTTTACCCATACGTTCCGCCAGTTCGCGCAAGCGATTTGAATTGGATGAATTCGGTGATCCTACAACCAACACAACATCGCAACGTGCAGCTAAATCACGTACAGCATCCTGGCGGTTTTGTGTCGCATAGCAAATATCATCTTTGCGTGGACCTTGAATATTCGGAAATTTTTTGCGAAGCGCATCAATGACTTTCGCTGTATCGTCAATCGACAAAGTCGTTTGGGTTACAAAAGCGACTTTTTCAGGATTACGCACAGTTAAAGCTGCAACATCCTCTTCATCTTCGACCAGATAAATGTCACCACCATTATTTTTATCATATTGCCCCATAGTGCCTTCAACTTCTGGGTGACCCTCATGACCAATCAGAATCGCTTCTACTCCCTCACGGGCATATTTGGTCACTTCAATATGTACTTTAGTGACCAATGGACAGGTCGCATCAAAAACTTTTAAACCTCGGCGTTCGGCTTCCTGCTGCACAGCCTTAGACACCCCATGTGCACTAAAAATCACGATATTGTCATCTGGAACTTCATCTAGCTCATCGACAAAGATCGCACCGCGCTGACGTAAGTCATCAACCACAAATTTGTTATGCACCACTTCATGACGCACATAAATGGGTGGATTAAAGCATTCTAGGGCACGGTTCACGATCGCAATGGCACGATCCACACCGGCACAGAAACCACGCGGGTTAGCTAAAACAATTTCCATAGAAATCCTCAATACTCACTCAATTTATGGCGCTACAATTGAAATAAATGTAAAACAATCGACGTACAACTATTTAGTTTAAAGCCGGTCTACTCTAAAATAGAGAAGATATTTTATCATATCAGGAAAAATATCATGTCGGGTCTCTTGTTTGTCGTTTCTGCAGCGTCTGGAACGGGCAAAACATCCCTCGTTAAAGCATTACTTGAACGCGTCAACAATCTTCATGTTTCTGTTTCTCATACGACACGCGGTCAACGACCTGGCGAACTCGATGGCGTACATTATCATTTCTCGACTAAAGAAGACTTTTTAAACCTGGTCGAGGAAGGTGGTTTTATTGAATATGCCGAAGTCTTTGGTAATTATTACGGCACAGCACAAGCGACTGTAAAAGAACAACTTGCTAAAGGTCATGATGTACTACTTGAAATTGACTGGCAAGGTGCACAACAAGTCCGTCGACTTTTTCCTGAATCTAAACAGATTTTCATTCTTCCGCCAAGCCAGTTTGATTTGCGTCAGCGTCTTTCCAACCGTGGTACAGACTCTGTTGAAGTGATTGAACACCGTCTTAGCTGTGCAGTCGAAGACATGCAGCAGTATGTCAACTTTGATTATGTCATTATCAATGATGACTTTAATAAAGCATTACATGATCTTGAGTCTGTGATTATTGCCAATCGACTGGTGCTTTCCCAGCAAGCGTCCCGCCATGAAAAACTGATCCAGGCTCTAATTACTCCAAGCGAACAGTGATTAAAACTTGAGTCTCCAGACAAAGCATTTTATACTGTGCAGTCTGTTGAAATTTACTATTCAAAACGAGAATTCTTATGGCACGCGTAACCGTTGAAGATTGTTTAGACCATGTAGACAACCGCTTTGAGCTTGTACTAGTGGCAAGCAAACGCGCGCGTCAATTGGCACGTCAAGGCATTGAACCAACTGTGGAATGGGACAATGACAAACCGACTGTAGTTGCTTTACGTGAAATCGCTGCAGGTCATGTATCAAAAGATATTTTGAAACAACGTGATCAAGATTATCAAACTTCAAGTTTAGACCTTGCTCTTTCTGCAAATAATCTAAATTTAGATGGTTTTTCTTTCCAATAAGAATAAACCATTCCAAAAAGCCTAGTTTTAAACTAGGCTTTTTTTGTTCTGTGACTTTTATATTTTGCGCAGAACGGTTATAACATAAGGGTTAGCTCTAAAGTCAGTATAAATTTTTCACTTGTGGATATGAAAAAACTGACCCACTTTATGTTATACATTTCGTACGAGCTTTTTCTGTTTTATTTGTTAAAAAATCCAGTTTTAAAGGTGTTTTATGCCAGGCCCACAGGTCAGTGAAGCTAAGCAACAGTTAAAAATCATCATCGACGCGTACTTAAGTGAAAGCGACGTCGAACGTGTGCTTGCGGCCTGTGATTATGCCGATATCGCCCATGATGGCATTACCCGTAAAAGTGGTGAACCTTATATTCTGCACCCTATCGCGGTGAGCTGTATCTTGGCCCATATGCGTCTGGATACTGAAACCTTAATGGCAGCGCTGCTGCATGATGTCATTGAAGATACCGACTTCAATAAAGATGACATTACTGAAAAATTTGGCAGCACGGTTGCAGAGCTGGTCGATGGTGTTACCAAGCTTAGCCATTCCAGTGATAAAGAATATAATAAAGCGGCCTCTTTCCGTAAAATTCTGCAAGCGACTCTACAGGATCCACGTGTCATTATTGTGAAACTGGCAGATCGCTATCACAATATGACTACGCTGGAAGCATTACGCCCGGATAAACGCGCCCGTATTGCCCGCGAAACCTTTGAAATTTTCGTTCCAATGGCACGCTTGGTCGGCATGAATGAAATGGCAGATAATCTGGAACATCTCTGTTATCAGAATCTGGATCTGGATATGTACAATGATGTCCAGGCTGCCCTTTTAGAAACCAAGCCTAAACGTTGTGAATATCAGGCCAAATGGGAACAGAAACTTAACGAATTACTACAGCAATATGCGATTGAAGGCCGGGTTAAAAAGAAAAACAATAATATCGAGCTATTACGCCACTTTGTAAAAAATGATATTGATCTGCAGGAACTTACCCATAGCCACGCATTTGAAATTATCTTACAGAGTATTGCCGACTGTGACCGTCTCGCAGATATCCTGACTGAGAGTTTTACAGTTCAAAATTATCAGGACAATATTCGTCGCCCTCTGCCAGGCGGCAACCAGTCTTTAACTATGCGCTTAAAAGGCGAAAAGACTACTTTATCGCTGACTATTCAAACTGAACTAATGCGCAAAGCTGCGCGCTTTGGTGTTGTACTGGGCGAAAATGCGCCTCAGGCTTGTCGCTCTGCTATTCAGGCATCCATGCAAAATCTGAACGTATTGGTTGATGGTGAATGCGCCAAAACTACGTTCAGCGAATTACTGGATTATTTGCATCAGGAAAAAATTTGGGTTTATACCCCTCACGGTCATCTGCATGAATTACCGCAAGGTGCGACTGCAGTTGATTTTGCCTATGCTGCCAGCCTATTCCTGGGTAACCACGCTATTGGCGCTAAAATTAATGGTGAAACCAAACCGCTTTCTACGCCATTATTGAGTGGTCAGGTCGTTGAAGTTATCACTGATGTTCTTGCAACCCCAAACCCGGACTGGCTCAGTTTTATTAACACCCAAAAAGCCCGTCGCGCGATTCAGAATATCCTGCGCGATCAAGACATTGATGAACAGCGCCTTGTGGGTCAACAGGCCCTCAACCGTGCCTTAAAACTTTTCCAGTGTTCTATTCTCGATCTGACCGAAGCTGACTGGAAAAATGTACTGGAATGGCGTCATGTTCCCACTAAAGAGCAACTATTTGAACAGATTGCTGTAGGTGACTTATTACCACAACTGGTTGCTAACCATTTATTTGCACATGACCAGCATCAAAATGCGAATAGTTCAGGTCGTCTTATTCAGGGTACAGAAGGTGTAGATGTTAAATACGCACATTGCTGCAACCCGGTACTTGGTGATCCAATTCAAGGTCATCTGACTCGTCGTGGCCTAATTGTACATCGTGCCCGTTGCCATAATTTATTGCAGGAACAACATATGCATCCTGAAAATATTATGCCTCTACAATGGACGACTGAAGATCTGGATGATGTCAGCTTTACTTCCTATCTCTGTATTGATCAGGCTATGGACGATGAACAGATTTCCGATCTGATTTATCAATGTCGTAAAGGCCATACAGGTGTAGAGATGGTACGTAATTATGATGGCAAAACTTATGTAAATATTGTGGTACATAACCGTAAACAGATTGCCAAGATTATTCGTGATTTACGCATGCATTTTGGTTTTCCACGTATTACCCGCTTAGAACAACCGCTCAATATTGCTGAAACCTCTAAAGCCAGTTAATCATTTAAAACGATAATGCTTTTGTCAGTTGAATTGATCTAATATGATGTATGTTGATGATTAAAGGAGAAATTGATGTCCCGCCAAGTGATCCATACTGAAAATGCCCCAGCTGCCATAGGCACCTATTCACAAGCAATTCTAGTCGGGGATACGCTTTATTTATCCGGCCAGATTGGTCTGGATCCATATAGTATGGAACTGGTTGAAGGCATCGAAGCTCAGATTCGCCGTGTTTTTGATAACTTGAAAGCGGTTTGTGAAGCAGCGGGTGGCTCATTAGCTGATATCGCAAAGTTGAATATCTTCTTGACCGACCTTTCTCATTTTCAACTCGTTAACCAGATTATGGGTGAATACTTTGCTCAACCTTATCCGGCACGTGCTGCCTTAGGGGTTGCAAGTTTACCGAAAGGTGCTTTAGTTGAGATGGATGGCATCGTCGTTATCAATCAATAAGTTATAAAAATCACCAAATCTCCAGCCTGCAATATTTAATTCTAAATTATAAATCGCTCTTGCGCAGAAATCCGAGTAGCACTCGGATTTCCGCTCAGGTGTTATTTTTTTATCTGAATCATCAATCATTATAAAAAGTATTTTCAAATGATTTTTATTGACAAACGATAACAATTATCAATAATATCTCTTATCTTATTTATTCACTGTGGTTGTATCCTATGTACGTTTGTCTATGCCGTGGCATTACAGATCAAGACATTAAAGATGCTATTGCAAATGGCGCCGAAAGTTACCGTGATGTACGCGAAATGCTTGATCTAGGGACGTGTTGTGGTCGTTGTGCTCCTGAAGCCCGTATGATCATTAGTGATGAAATTTCCCAGATTGCTGCACGGCTAGCGGTTGCTGCTTAAAGCAGATAACGATAATTATAAAATCAATGGTCTCGTATCATTACTCCTCCCCCGCCTCTGACTCTGGCGGGTTTTTATTGCTTTATATTTCACCTGAAGCTTTTTGATTGCGATTTTCATTTGCAGTTCAATAAATTACTCGCCATTGCTCGCTCGATTGATTTAAGATAAGTTAATCAAAAACCCATAGCGATGAATGGGTTAACAGGCTATATGGAGTGATACGATGAAAGGCAATCGTGATGTAATTAATCAGCTGAACCAGGTGTTGTATCACCACCTTACAGCGATTAACCAGTATTTCCTGCATTCACGCATGTTTAATGACTGGGGCATTGAAAAACTGGGCTCGGCAGAATATAAAGAATCCATCCGCCAGATGAAGCACGCCGATAAAATCATTGAACGTATTTTATTTCTGGAAGGCTTACCAAACCTGCAACATCTTGGCAAATTATATATTGGTCAGCATACTCAAGAAGTACTGCATTGTGATGTACGCAAAGTAAAAGAAAATATTGAAGTCATTCAGCAGGCTGTGGCTTTGGCAGAAACACAGATGGATTATGTGACTCGTGACTTGGTGCGAGAAATTCTGGAAAAGGAAGAGGAATATCTGGACTGGACTACGACTCAGCTAGATCTCATCGAAAGTATTGGTATCGAAAACTATATTCAAAGTCAGCTCTAAGATTCGATTTAAAATCAGAAAGCCAGCAGATGCTGGCTTTTTTATAGGGAATTTATCTTGGCATATCCTGAATCAATTCTTCATAACTGAGTTCGGTTTTTTGAATAACTTTTAAGCGTTGCAGCTGATGCTTGGCTTCATTTTCATAACCATTAAAAGCTAACAGTTTGGCATATTTAATCAGATTATATTTAGTTGGATAACTTAATACCATCTGCTCACCCTCTTGAATCTGTTCAGAGGATACTTTGCTATATGGATTAAGACGAATCCAGTCAATACGATGATTAAACTCTGTTAATAAATAGATTGGCTGTTGATTGGTGATTTTTTCGGGCTGTTGCTCATAACGAATACTTTGCCCAAGTTTTGGCACAGCGACATCATAATCCCGATAGATCACGATCAATAACAGTAGTCCAAACCCAAAAATGATTTTCATTGCTATAGCGGGTAAGGTCACGGTTTTGATATTCGGATTTTGGGCTAGAACAGTACCTAAAATAAAACCTACTGGTAAAAGGAAATAGGCATAGTGCTGCGGAAACTCAAACATGGCATGGGTAAGAAAAGCTCCAATCATTAAAATACCAATGACAGACTCAGGGGTCTTAACCCATCGCTGCATTTGATAACCCAAATAGCCGAAATAGGCTAAGAAAGGCAGACCAATAACTAGCCCATTCCACAGCAAGAAATCAATAATTAAGTTATGTGCACTGCGAATCCAGACCGGACCCTGCACTGTATCACTAATCGAGACGAAGGCAACACTGGTCTGATACCAGCCATATCCGAACCATGGCTGTGCCTGAATTGCCGCTAGCATTTGCTGCCAAATCGCTAAACGAGACATATCACCTGTTGCACGTGCTACTACATCCCGGCTTTGAACTACGTCCGCATCCATTGCCTGCGCAGCCAACTGACTGAGTAAAGGAAAAGCGACAATACAAGCCACAAAGAAGCCAAACCACAGACTGCTGTAATACCATTTCAGGCGAATAACACCTTTATATTGATAGAAAGCTAGATACAGTATAATTGCAATCGCTGCTACCCAAGCGGTACGTGATTGGCTTAAAGCAACTCCCATGATAACTACTGCGGCACATACAAAAAGCCACTTAGTCTGAATTTTTTTCTTTTCATATAAGTAAAGGCAGCTCATCAATGCCATGACCAAAAAAGTCGCCATATTATTTGGCTGAGCGAAATTAGCATAGGGCCGTTGATTACCGCTGATATTTACCATACCCGGCAATACAGAATCCAGATTAGACCATTGACACAATGCGATTAAACCAGTAATCGTTCCGGAAGCAAGGAATACATAACTAAGATTGGTAAAAGTTTCTTCTCGCTTATAGTTTCCTGCTGAAAGGTTATAACCGAGTACACTTGCCAGCCAAAAGCTAAAAACAAAAATAATGCCCATCATGGCAGTACTAAAGAAAAATACTTGTCCTGCCAGCAATTGAATTACAGGTATACAAGCAAGTAATAATAAAGGGAGATTGATTACAGGAAGCTTGATTTTTTCTTTGAGAAAAATTGCAGCCAAAGCAAATAAAGAAAAAAATGCGTAGAGCTCACCTGTATACGTCACCCATGGACGGTAATGAACAGGCATGAGCCATGCAAGGGAGATCAAGATAGCTGCAATGAGGGCGAGCGTGGATTTCATGTGGTCAATGAATCATAAAAATTTAGCACATGATAATCAAAAAGCAGATTATTGGGTAATCTGCTTTTTGATGTTTGAAAAATTGATTACTTCCAAGGGCGCAGGTCGGCGATTTTAATCACTTCTGCAGTTTCTTTATTCATTAAAACTACCATGTCTTGCTCTACCCCCGATAACCCTAGCCATGAGTTAGCCATTGGATATTGATTTAAAACTTGTTGTACTTTTTGGGGATTATTAAATCTTTTCAAATCATTAAGCGAAAAAGCAATATTCTCAATTTTAGACTTCATGTTGGTTAAATCGGTGTAATACATTGGATGATCCATTGCGATTGTAAATTTAGGAATTGGATGGGTCTTTTGAATATCCTTTGTATCGAGCAGAGCAACAACTTGAGGCTTAAACCATGATGGTTGTTGATACTTTGGTTGAGCTAAATGCAGATGGCTCGTTTCTATATCACTGTGTCTCACAATATGAAAGGCCAATGAATCATAAACAATCCAAGCAGGACGACCTTTAGCAATGGTGTAAAAGCCATATGCAAACGCGCTCACTTGCAGAAGAATAACGATTGCCAAGTCAAATTTGAGACTTTTCTTATCCTCTTTATAAACCAGCCAACCAAATAATGGTCCGATCACAACATCAATTGCTAAAAGCATAAAAGTTAAATGTGTAATACCAAGCGCTTGATGAAGGGGGACTGGATACCACACATAAAAAATTAGATATAAAACGATCAATGCAATAATGACCGAAATCGAGAGGTGTCCTAAAAAAAATTTAAGCCGTTTAGACATTTAATAAAACTCCCCAATAGTAATTACTAGTTATTTCCACAATATTTTATAAATTTTTCATAGAATTACATCATAAATAGTACAAATTAGACGGCTTATTGTTGAACAACATGCTCATATAAGAATTGATCTATAAAATGTTGATCTACTCGTCTATTGAAACCATTTCCGACCCAAACAATGACTTCATTTTGCTCTGTCACTGCAAGCAATGAGGAAGCAGGACCTAAACTTCCAACTCTGTAATACATTTTGGCTAACTCTTGTGATTTTTGATAAGAGCGAAATACAACTCCATTACAAGTCCCAAAATCATTTATTTGACATTGACTTTTAGCCTTTCCAAATGTGGCAAAAATATCCAAATCAGAATTCATAAACATAGCATGAAGTTGTAGTGCTAAATTCTCAGCACTTCCTGTCAAACCTCCCACTGCAGATAAGGCATAAAAATCTATCTTTTTTAGTTTTTTTTCATCTAGAAAATAACTGTTTAAAAAGTCATAATCCACTTCATCAACAAAATTATCTCCGTCAGAAAATTTGATATTATATGCATCTAAATTATAACGATCTATAATATATTCACGGAATGACTTACCTGTTACCCTCTCAATTAAAACCCCGAGTAAACAAGTATTTCGGTTATCGTAACAATATTGAGCATCAGGATCAAAATCTAGGGTTATTTTTGTTAAATGATGAACATCATAAGCACACCATGGTTTTTGATTGAAATCAAAAAAAGGATCTTGACTTTTTTTATGATCAAATCCAGACCGATGTTGTAATAGATCAAAAACTTTAATTTTTTTAATTCGCTTATCTTTAAAACTATTAAGCTCAGGAAAATATTCAGTAAAACCATCTTCTAAATTAATTTTTTTTTGCTTTGCCAAATCTAAAACTACATAATGCGTCAACACTTTAGTAAGGCTTGCATATTTAAACCTAGTATTATGATTAATCTTTTTTACTTTAAATATCGAACTACTACTAATGCAACCGTATTTATTACTGTGTGAGTCAATATATACAAGTTGATTTGTTAAAATATCGTCTTTTTGAATAATTTCTTTGAGTAACATGGGCATCCACTTTGGAGCTAAAGTATCACAACGAATACTGTCTTCTGAAATTTTAGACAAAACTATTCGCGCCAATGTTCTTTCCCCTATTTTTGTCACAAAAATAGCTAAATACACAAATAGTATGAGTAGCACGAAAAAAATTAGTTTTCTGCTTAATGAATCTTTAACCATTTTTTTATTTTTGCAAAAAAGCCATGCTGTTCTACCCATTGATAGTACTGTTGATATTCAGGAAAGCGTAGTAAATGTTTTTCTTCAGTTTTTGCTCTCAAATAATAGATTAAACTGATTGCAGACATTGCCAAAAAGTTATGAATGAGATCAAAACCCATTACTCCAAAAAAAGGCACTGTGTATGCCCACCAATAAATATTTTTAAATAAATAACTAGGATGACGAAAGTGCTTATATAACCCTTGATCTACCAACCCACGCCAACTTAAATTTGCAAATTTAAATCCAAAGTGAGCATTAGAAACCCAATACAACAACCATGTTGTCATGATCAAAATCAACCAGGGATAGTAATACCATTGGCCTTTTGCCCAATCTCCCCAAGTATAGTTATCAACTTGAGATAGTAAAATTTTATAGAAATATAAAAAGGGTGGATAACATATAATACAAACTAACCACCCCTTAAGACTATTATCAATACTTTCTACTCTATTACAAAACCAATGTGAAGCAAAGGTATAGCCAAAAAGTGCAATTAAAACATCAAATGTCAGTCCTAAAAGATAAATATAATAGTCAACTTGATTTATATTAAAACTTGGTATGGTTAATATTTCTGTCAAACATATAGATAATGAACCATAAATAAATGTCAAAAAGAAAATTTTTATCAAAAATTTAGGAATTAATTTACGTTTATCTCCATAAAAAAATACATCTTCTTTACGCTTATAACCACAAGAAACCAACCCTAAGTAAAATATAACTAAAAAAGGTGAAAAAATTAGAACATCTGCATAATAATAAGAAAAAATATGTTGACCGAAATACTCTTTCATTATTTTTGCATATAAAAGTGAAATCAATAAAAAAAATAAAAACTCAATCAATGTTTTTTTTATAAATTCATATTTAAAATTTATTTTAATATTTTTTTTATTTACAAAAATTAACATAACAGTAAAAAATGACATCGAAATAATAAGTAAAACTTTTAATTCAATACTAATTAAAATATTAATACTTTTAAATATACATAAATAAAATAAAAAAGCCCCAATTAATACTATCGATTCTTTCAATTTTAACCCCATTTATACAATAAAAAAGCTGCCTTATAGCAGCTTTTTTACTGAGGAATGATTAGCCACCAGTAGAAGGAGCTGCTGTAGCTAATTCACATGTACCTGTAGCTGTATCACAAGTAGTTACACGAACATCACCTGAAGATCCACGCGTTTGAGGGCGGAAACTTAAAGATGATGTTGTAGTACTGTCAAGCTTCTTGCTTGTTCCACTGGCTGTTAGTGCTGTAACTGAAGTAGTTGTTTCATTTGAGTTTGCACAAGCAGCAGGAGTATAAGTACTAACCAAATAGCCTTCTGATGCCATTTCAGCAATAGCCGCATTTACTGCTGATTTAGCTTCGCCTAAACATGCATTGTTTGCTGACTTTTGCACATAAGTTTGATACGCAGGAAGTGCAATCGCAGCAAGAATACCAATAATCGCTACCACGATCATTAATTCGATAAGAGTAAAACCCTTTTGAACTGATTTCATAACATTCTCCACAAATGTTTTGTTATTTATAAAGCTTAAAAAAATTAAAGCTAATTATAGTTAGCATCAACTGTGCCAAGTTTTATTATAATATTTTTGACAAAAAAAACAGCACTTTAAAAAATTATTTTTCTAAATGTCGTTTTCATGTTTCCTTTTGTGTCACTGATTGACAAAAATTGTCAGATTCCGCAGTAAAGTTACCCTAAAATAATCGGCTGATTGGATAACTCGTTTTCAGTATCATTTATTTTTCGATCATAGTAGGCATCGAGTACCAGCCCAATCTCTAAAATTCCCTGCGTCACCCCGTCACGATAGTGCTGCTGCTTTAACTGCTGAATGATATTTTGGCAAATGTCATCCCATATGGTTTGATCAGTAGCTTTTTGAATACCCCGATCAATTACAATTTCAACCTGACGTTCGCATAAGTTTAAATACAACAACACACCGCTGTTATATTCGGTATCCCATACGCCAAGTTCAGCAAAGAGTTGTCTAGCACGGCTTTTACAATCTTGAATATACGCAAGCCGTGATGGCAAACAGCCTTCAATGACTACTTGAATCTCCCCCACATGTCCATGCTCAGCTTGTTCTACTGCAAGCGCAATTGCATGTTGGTCTTGCTTACTAAAAAAACGCTTAGTCGCAGGCAAGTAAAAGACATGTTTTAGCCAACGCTTAAAACTCGGCTTTACCTCATGTTGTAATTTAGGTTGTGTGACGATTTCTGTCGAATCTGTTGTCGTTACCATGAGCCTGATGCGCCTCCCCCACCAAAACCGCCGCCGCCTCCACCGAAGCCGCCGCCAAAACCACCACTACGCCCACCGCCGCCACCTCGCCCACCACCGGATAGGAACATTTGCAAAATCAGCTGTGCCAGTGAGGTCACGAGCAAAAAGAAAACTCCAGCACCAATTAATAGGCTAGCGACCAATCCCATACCATTGACTAATCCAGCTGCAGTTCCAGCCACTGCAGCAGTAGCCGCACTCAGCTTTCTGCCAAAGATCATGGAACCAATAACACCAGCGACGATAATAAAAATAACCGAACCAAAAGTCGCTTGAGATGCTTGCTGCGCTTTATAAGCCTGTTCCTGACGTTCTTTAAGCTCAGCCGCTGCTTGAGCTGCAATTTCTGGATCCAGATTTAGAATACGCTCGATTTCTGCCAGACCGGCATCTATCCCTTGCGCATACTGACCCTGCTTAAACAAAGGCGTAATTTTGTTATTAATAATCCGTCCAGCCACAATATCTGGCAGAACACCTTCTAGCCCATAACCCGTTAAAATCTGGATACGATGATCATTTACTGCAATGGTCATTAACAGACCATTATCATGTTCTTTTGATCCCAGTTGCCAGCGATCTGCCACACGCATGGAATAGTCAAAAATATCTTCCTGGCCCGTAGTAGGGACAATCACTACGCCAATCTGAGCCTTACCTGCCTGATAAAGATTGATGATTCGTTGACTAAGTTGTTGTTTTTCTGCTGCCGTTAATAAATTTGCCTGATCAATCACCGGCTCATTCATGGTGGGCAAGTCGCGCTGAACCTGACCTTCTGCCATATCATTGGCAATTTGGCGCTGCGGTGCTGTATCTGCAGATTCTACATTTTGATCCGTAGTATTCGTTTTAGGCTGCAAAATTTCACGTGCAACAATCACTTCTTCTGTATCAGTTGCTGTTGCTGTTTCACTCCAGGCAGGATTCATCAGGCTCATAATGAGGCTGAGAAATATACCTGTACAAAGTTTTACAGCGCTTATATGCATCATTGCAGCCACCTTATTAGCAGATTACCCAAGATCAAGCTTAATCAAATGAAACCTTAGGTGCCTGTTGGGCACTCTGTTCTGCACTAAAGTTTGGCTTGGTATCCATCCCAATAACTTTGGCTGTCATCACCTGCGGGAACTGACGTGCATAAGAGTTGAAATCTTGTACAGTGGTAATATAGCGGTTACGTGCTACTGCAATACGGTTTTCAGTACCTTCAAGTTGTACCTGCAGATCGCGGAACTGCTCGTTGGCTTTCAGATCAGGATAATTTTCAGTTACTGCCAGTAGACGTGACAAGGCACTGGTCATTTGTGCCTGCGCTTCCTGATAACGCTGGAACAATTCAGGATCTTCCAGCACTTCACGGTCGACTTTTAAGCCTGCCACATTGGCACGTGCCTGAGTCACTTCAGTCAATACCTGCTCTTCATGTGAGGCATAGCCTTTGACAACATTCACTAAATTTGGCACCAAGTCAGCACGACGCTGATACTGGTTTTGTACTTCAGACCATGCCGCAGTCACCGCCTCATCCTTAACTTGTAAGGTGTTATAGCCACAACCTGTAAGCGTAAGCGTACTGGCTAACATCAGAGCAATGAAAGATTTTTTTAATACAGGAATCATCTTTTCTCCTCAATTCTTTATTGATATTTATTTAATTAATTTGATTTTAAACATATTTTTCTCATTTTTTGTTAATTTTTATAATTTTTTACTTATATTGTTCTTATTCTTTCTGTTCTGCTTCAGAGCTACGAATTAATATTGGATATATTGATAAGTTCAAATATATATTTTTATAAACTCTTAGGATTAAGCTGACTTAATGAGAAAAAAAAGAAAGTAAAAAACCCGCCGTAGCGGGTTTTTTTTAAATAGATGATTAAATTAGATTAAATATCAAGATAATCGAGAATACCTTCTGCAGCCTGACGACCTTCCCAGATCGCAGTCACGACCAGGTCAGAACCACGGACCATGTCGCCACCAGCAAAGATTTTTGGATTTGAAGTCTGGAATTTGTATTGCTGCTGCTCGGCTGCAAGTACGCGACCTGAACCATCCAAGTTGATTTCTACGTCAGTGAACCAGTCTGCAGGGCTGGTACGGAAACCAAATGCCAGCAATACCGCATCTGCAGGCAGAATTTCTTCTGAACCTGGAATTGGTTCTGGGCTACGGCGGCCACGGCTGTCTGGTTCACCCAGTTGAGTCGTTACCACTTTGACGCCAGTCACTTTGCCATTTTCACCCACGATTTCGATAGGCTGACGGTTAAACTGGAATTCCACACCTTCTTCACGCGCATTTTTTACTTCACGACGTGAACCCGGCATATTCGCTTCATCACGACGATAAGCACAAACCACTGACTCAGCACCTTGACGGATTGAAGTACGGTTACAGTCCATCGCGGTATCACCACCACCTAAGACAATCACTTTCTTGCCTTCAACGCTGATGTATTCGGATGGATCTTTTTCCCAACCCTGGCAACGGTTTACGTTAGCAATCAGGAAATCCAGTGCATCATATACACCATCCAGATCTTCACCAGCAAAGCCACCTTTCATATAAGTGTATGTTCCCATACCCATAAAGACAGCATCATAGTCAGCAAGTAACTGGTCAATGGTGACATCTGTACCAATTTCAGTATTCAGACGGAATTCAACACCCATACCCGTGAAGATTTCACGACGGCGTTTCATCACGTCTTTTTCCATCTTGAATTCTGGGATACCGAAAGTCAGCAGACCACCAATTTCAGGACGTTTATCAAATACAACAGGTTTAACACCATTACGTACCAGAATATCAGCACAGCCTAGACCGGCAGGACCTGCTCCAATGATAGCAACCTTCTTGTCAGTCCATTTCACATGAGACATGTCTGGACGCCAGCCTAAAGCGAAAGCGGTGTCATTAATATATTTCTCGGCATTACCAATTGTGACTGCACCAAAACCATCATTCAAGGTACAAGCACCTTCACACAGACGGTCTTGAGGACAAACACGACCACAAACTTCTGGTAAAGTATTGGTCTGGTGACACAGTTCTGCTGCTTGAAAAATACGGCCTTCTGCAAGTAACTTCAACCAGTTTGGAATGTAGTTATGAACCGGACATTTCCATTCACAGTACGGGTTACCACAACCTAGACAACGATGTGACTGATTTGCAGCCACTTCTGTTGTGAAAGGTTTATAAATTTCCACAAATTCTGCTTTGCGGACGTCAATCTCTTTTTTCTCTGGATCTTGGCGTGCGACATCCAGGAATTGAAAGTCATTATTTAGGCGCTCTGCCATCTCTCTCTCCGTGGGTAGACCCAAGGCTTTATTCGCATTACCTTAGGTCTGCCTATATCTGCAGTAGTGGAATTATTGTGGATCAGCTTGAGTTGTTTTCAACAAGGTCAATAAGTTAGCTGCTTTTGGTTTTACCAGCCAGAACTTACGACTATAGAAATCAAACTCATGGCGGATCTTGTACGCCCAAGCACTACCTGTTTCTGCAATATGTTCATCTAAAATGCGAAGCAAAAAGGTCTGATGTTCTTCCATCGCTTCAGTTGAGATACGGTTCAGTTCAATCAACTCATGGTTGTAATGATCTACAAAATCATTGTCCAGGTCCAATACATAAGCAAAACCACCGGTCATACCTGCACCGAAGTTATGACCTACTTTACCTAGGACAGTCACAATACCGCCAGTCATATATTCACAGCAGTGATCGCCTGCACCCTCAATCACAGCAAAGGCACCAGAGTTACGAACTGCAAAACGTTCACCCGCAGTACCCGCAGCAAACAATTTACCACCAGTCGCACCATACAGACAGGTATTACCAATGATCGCAGTATTTTGAGTCTGGAATGGCGAACCTTTCGGTGGGAAAATCGAGATACGACCACCTGCCATACCTTTACCCACGTAGTCGTTCGCATCACCTTCCAGTTTGAGATGCAGACCACCGGCATTCCAGACACCGAGTGACTGACCCGCTGTACCAGTCAGATTTACTTTAACCGGATGTGCTTCCATACTCAGGTTGCCATAACGTTTGGCAATTTCACCTGACAGACGTGCACCAATTGAACGGTCACAGTTACCTACGGTAAAGCTGTATTCACCACCTGTACCTGCTTCGATTGCTGGCAGAATTTCTTCTACCATTTTCTCAGCCAAAATACCTTTATCGAATGGTGCATTACCTTGTACTTCACAGTACTGTGCTTTGCCTTCTGCTGCTGGATGTGACTCTAGCAGTTTGCTCAGGTCAAGGTGAGCATGTTTGTCAGTTTCACCTGGCAGGATTTCCAGCAAATCTGTACGGCCAATCAGGTCTTTCAGGCTAGATACGCCAAGTGCCGCCAACCATTCACGTGTTTCTTCAGCAATGAAAGTGAAGAAATTGATCAGCATTTGTGGTTCGCCGATGTAGTGCTCTTGGCGCAGATGATCCTGCTGAGTCGCAACACCGGTCGCACAGTTATTCAAGTGACAGATACGCAGGTATTTACAGCCTAAAGCAATCATTGGAGTCGAACCGAAGCCAAAGCTTTCTGCACCCAAGATCGCTGCTTTTACCACGTCAAGACCAGTTTTTAAACCACCATCAGTCTGAACGCGTACTTTGCCACGCAGGTCGTTTACACGAAGTGCTTGATGCGCTTCACTTAAACCTAATTCCCATGGAGAACCCGCATGGTGAATCGAAGACAATGGAGATGCTGCTGTACCACCGTCATAACCGGAAATGGTAATAAAATCGGCATAAGCTTTTGCCACACCTGCCGCAATCGTACCTACACCCGGTTCAGATACCAGTTTCACCGATACCATCGCTTGTGGATTAACTTGTTTCAAGTCAAAGATCAACTGTGATAAATCTTCAATTGAATAGATATCATGGTGGGGTGGTGGCGAAATCAGAGTCACGCCCGGAACTGAATAACGTAAACGGGCAATCAAGCCATTCACTTTACCACCAGGTAACTGACCGCCTTCACCCGGTTTTGCACCTTGCGCGACTTTAATTTGCAGGACTTCTGCTGATGTTAAGTAAGCAGGAGTCACACCAAAACGGCCCGATGCAATCTGTTTGATTTTCGAGTTACGAATCGTGCCGTAACGCGCTGGATCTTCACCGCCCTCACCAGAGTTTGAACGACCACCGATGGTGTTCATGGCAATCGCAATCGCTTCATGTGCTTCAGGAGATAGTGCACCCAAAGACATACCCGCAGAGTCAAAGCGAGGCAGGATATCTTCTACAGACTCAACCTGATCCACTGGAATTGAATTGTCAGTTTTCAGCTTGAATAAGTCACGAATGGTTGCAATCGGACGATTGTTTACCAGCTCTGCATATTCTTTAAAGTCAGCATAATTACCAGAACGTACTGCTTTATGCAGTGAGTTAATCACATCCGGGTTAAACGCATGGTATTCCTTGCCGAAGACGAATTTCAGCATACCGCCCTGATCAATTGGCTTACGGTTTTTCCAGGCTAAATCTGCCAGTTGCTTCTGGTCATTTTCAAGATCAGCAAAAGTTGCACCCTGAATACGGCTCGGAACACCTACGAAGCATTTATTCACAACTTCATTGGATAGGCCGACTGCTTCAAACAGCTGACCGCCACGGTAAGAAGCTACAGTTGAAATACCCATCTTAGACAGGACTTTCAGCAGGCCTTTTTCAATCCCCTTACGGAAATTGTTTTGCGCATAGACCGGATCACCTAGCAATTCACCTTTAGCCACCAGATCATTGATCACGTCATATGCTAGGTATGGATAAATTGCTGTCGCGCCAAAGCCAAGCAGAACGGCAAATTGATGTGGATCACGGGCGAAACCGGTTTCAACAATCAAATTCGCATCAGTACGCAGACCAGTATTGATCAGATGATGGTGTACTGCACCAGTGACCATCACAGCATTGGCTGGCAAGTAACCTTCACGGATTTTCTTGTCTGAAAGTACCAATAAAGTTTTGCCGTCACGAATCGCTTGCGCTGATTCTTCGCAAATACGAGCAATCGCAGCTTCTAAGCCTTCAGTTTCAGCATAGTTCAGATCAATATCCGCAATCTCATAACCTGTACGGCCTAGCGTACGGATCTGATGCATTTTTGAATTAGACAGGACCGGACTTGAAATAATCAAACGGTCTGCATGTTCTGGACCCTGTTCGAAAACATTTTGTTCACGACCTAAACAGGTTTCCAGTGACATCACAATCGATTCACGTAATGGATCGATTGGCGGATTTGTTACCTGAGCAAACTGCTGACGGAAATAGTCTGAAACATGACGTACCTGACGTGACAGAACCGCCATCGGGGTATCATCACCCATAGAACCCACAGCTTCCTGACCGCTTTCAGCGATTGGACGCAGCAACTGGTCACGCTCTTCGAAAGTCACCATGAACATTTTCTGTGCCACTTTCAGGTTGTCACCTTTCAAGCCTCGCTCACATAGATATTCTTCCAGCTCAGGGCTACCTTGTAGACGTACAGCATTTTCACGTAACCATTCACGGTACGGACGCATACGTTTCAGGTGATTATTCACATCCTGAGTATCTAGTACTTTACCGGTATAAGTATCGATCACCAGCATTTGGCCAGGACCCACACGTCCTTTAGAAATGACATCTTCAGGTTCATAACCCCATACACCGATTTCTGACGCCAGTGTGATGTAGCCATTTTTAGTGATGACCCAACGTGCCGGACGCAAGCCGTTACGATCCAGCATACAGATCGCATGACGACCGTCTTGGATAACTAAACCAGCAGGGCCATCCCATGCTTCCATATGTTTAGAGTTGAACTCATAGAATGCACGTAAATCAGCATCAAGCGTTTCAACGTTCTGCCAAGCAGGTGGAACCAGCATACGTAGCGCACGGAACAAATCCATACCACCACCCACAAGGATTTCCAGCATATTATCCAGACTAGATGAATCTGAACCAGTACGGTTTACGATTGGACTCAGCTCAGTCAGACCTGGCAGTAACGGGTTTTCAAATTTAGGCGTACGCGCCATTGCCCAGTTACGGTTAGCCGTAATGGTATTGATCTCACCATTATGTGCCAGGTAACGGAATGGCTGAGCCAGTGGCCAGCGTGGCAATGTATTGGTAGAGAAACGTTGGTGGAAGACCACGATATGTGATGCCAGACGCTCATCAGCCAAGTCAGTATAGAAGTCAGCAATAGCTGCTGGCATCATCAGACCTTTATAGCTGATTACAGTTGAGCATAAGGTCGTCACATAGAAGTATGGATCACTGGTTAACTGCTGTTCAGCACGACGACGCGCAAGGAACAATTTACGGTTGAATTCAACTTCAGTCACACCAATTGGGCAGTTCACGATGACCTGCTCAAAAGCTGGCAGAGACTGCATCGCAATCTCACCAAGCGCATCATTATTCGTCGGCACAACACGCCATGCGATAACGCGACAACCTTCTTCTTCAATTTCTTTCGTCAGGACTTGTTTTGCATGTGCGGCTAATGCTGGATCCAGATTCAGTAATACTGTACCCACAGCAAAAATCTCACTTAAGGTAATGTCACTTAAGCGTTTGGCCTCTTCACGGAAGAATTCTTTAGGCATTGCCAGCAATAGACCACAACCATCACCGGTCTTGCCATCAGCAGCAATACCGCCACGGTGGGTCATACAACTTAGACTATGAATTGCGGTCTTGACCAGATCATGACTGGCATCACCCTGCATATGGGCGATCAAACCGAAACCACAGTTATCTTTAAACTCATCCGGTTGGTATAAACCTTGAGCGGGAGCTACATTATTAGGCGATGGCATGTGCATAGCGTACCCTTCTTTTCACTAAGCCCGATAGGCTATTAAACAATCTAAATTCTGCTGTGCGTGACTGTCTGATTTACTCGGCAAGCTAAGCAGCTTTATAGAGCAAAATATCATTGAGTATCTTTTCAACATAATCCTTTTTCAGACGGAATGCATGAAAAATAACATTCATTTTGCTGATGGATAAGATAAAAATAAGCAACAAAGATGACAATTACGCCTATTCATCGAATCATTTTCGCGCCAAAACAGGGAGATTAATTCAATTCATGCACCAATAAAGCAAATTTCATGCCAACTTAAGGAGCAAAAATCAAAACAACACAAATGACAAAGATTTAGCCTACAAAAGGAAAATTATGATTATTTATGGTGCGTATTTTTTGCACCAAAAGCGCACATTTATAATAAAGATAAAGTGTCCGTGCGCTATTTTAGACCGGCCTAGTTAAATGGATCACTAATCTCGTTTTCTTGAGGTCGAGAATTGCCATTTGATGAGCGCGGACTTCCTTCGACATGACTTTGAGATTTCTGTACATCTACTACATTACCTTCCTGATCACGTCGAACAATCGTGGTACTCGTGGTGCTTTCTTTAGGGGTGACCACAGGTGCTGAAGGTTGAGCTTTCGGTCTTATCTGTACGGATTCATCGACTTTCGGTAAAGGTACATTTTTCAACTGAATTTCATAAAGTTTTTGATTACTTGCCAGTTCTTCCGAACCCATACTGTTGACTAGACTGGCATATTGTTGCATGGCCACAACTTTAGGCTGGACAGATTTAGGCAGATTCAGATTGAGCACTGATAAAGCCTGTTGAGCTTCTGCTGCGGTTTTATACAGACCATATAACAATACATATTGTTCAGGCTGGTTCTCACCCGAAAGCCTTAAATAAACAAAAGGCTTACGATCCTGCTGCTTTTTCAGGAAGGTTTTTAGAATGGCTTCATTACCTACACGAAATAGCTCAATCGCATGCTGTTTCTTTACTTCACCAATATATTTGGTTCCGCGGAATTCAGGCTCATGACTAACATTGACAACAATCCGAGTATTGAGAGCAAGAGGCTTAACCTCATCAGAAAGTGCACCAAGATGGGTCATTGAGGCCACTTTTTCTGGTTGAATCTGTAATTCAACTTCCGTTTCCGGCTTCTTCTCTACTTCTACCACTTCATCTGTATCGGTAATAGCCCAAAAAACCAAGGCAGCAAATAGACAGCATACGCCACAGACCAGCCAGAAATAATGCTGAATCTTTTGCCAAGGGGTACGTAATGCTGTCATAAAAATTTAAACCTATGCCTGATGAGCTAAAATCGCCTGTTGCATCAACTCGACATCAAAGTCTCGAGTAATGACCGCTTTTCCAAGTTGCTGCAATAATACAAGACGAAGCTGCCCATTTAAAACTTTCTTGTCGTGAGCCATATAAGCCAGGAAATCGTCAAGTGGGATTTTAGGACAAACAATAGGTAATTGCGCACGAGAAATGATTTTTTTTGTACGCTCAAGGTCTTCTAATGAAATCCAGCCCATGCGATGGGATAAATCTGCTGCCATCACCATACCGGTTGCTACCGCTTCTCCGTGCAGCCACTCACCATAACCCAGATAAGACTCAATCGCATGACCGAATGTATGACCGAGATTAAGTAAAGCACGCTCACCCTGCTCTTTTTCATCATTGGCTACAATATGAGCTTTATGTGCACAAGAACGATAAACCGCTTCGGCCAGCAATTGCTCATCACGGGCAATAAGACCTTCCATATTGGCTTCTAACCAGACCAGAAAATCTTCATCTCCGAGTAAGGCATATTTGATCACTTCAGCCAAGCCTGCAGATAGCTCACGATCTGGTAAAGTTGACAGCTGTGACATATCTGCCAACACCACTTGTGGCTGCTGGAAAGCACCAATCATGTTTTTACCCAGTGGATGATTAATGCCGGTTTTACCCCCAACACTGGAATCTACTTGAGACAGCAACGTCGTTGGCACCTGAATAAAATATACTCCACGCTGGAAACAGGCAGAAGCAAAGCCGGCCATATCTCCAATAACACCACCACCGAGTGCCAGAACCGTACTGTCTCGGTTAAAGCCTGCCTCAAGCAATGCATCAAAAATTAGGTTTAGATGCTCAATATTTTTGTATTTCTCGCCATCCGGTAAAATACAGGTCGCCACAGTTTTACCCAAATTTTCCAATGCAGCCTTATAGCGATCCAGATAGAGTGGTGCCACCGTATCATTACTGACAACCATCACCTGTTTGCCATGAATATAAGGCTCAAGCAACTCCTGAGGATTCAAGTTACTGCCAATAAAAATGGGGTAACGGCGTTCACCGAGTTCGACATATAAGGTTTTCATGAGGGGATAACCACTTTTTCAACTGAACTTATTTTTTCGGAAGGATGAGATTCAGAATACGCTGCGCCAGATCTCGTGCAGCTCCCTGATTGGTCTCAATAATGTAATGTGCGACTTCCCGGTATAACGGATCCCGCACTGCAAGCAGATCTCTGAGTTTCTGTTCAGGATTTTCGACTTGTAACAAGGGACGGTTTTTATCGCGATAGGTTCGCTGAAGCTGAATTTCCACCGGAGTATAGAGATAAACAACAATGCCGCGTTGTTTTAAAAATTCACGATTGGGGGGCTGAGTCACTGCACCACCGCCAGTCGCCAAGACCAGTTGTTTTTTTGCAGTTAACTCATCAATGACATTCGTTTCACGACTTCTAAAGCCTTTTTCCCCTTCTTTTTCAAAAATCCAAGGAATGGTCGCACCTGTTTTCCGCTCAATTTCATGATCGCTGTCCAGAAATTCTCGTCCTAACAGTTCTGCTAAATGTCGTCCTACTGTTGTTTTACCGGCCCCCATCGGCCCTACCAAATAGATATTTGGCAGGGTTTCAAACTCTTTGCTTGGCAAGGAGTCACCTATTCATTTTGTTAAATTCAAAATATATTAATGATTTCTTGAAACACTGTCATTAACAATTCGAGGTGTAACAAAAATCAGTAACTCACGCTTGTTATCTGATTTTACATCTTTACGGAATAAACGGCCTAAATAAGGTAGATCGCCCAGGAAAGGCACCTTAGTTTGTGCATTTCGAGTTTCTTGCTCAAAAATACCCCCTAACACTACTGTTTCACCATTATCAACCAGTACATTAGTATTGATCTGGTTTTTATTAATGGTTAACTGTCCAGTGGGTGTCGGATTCCCTGGTGAGTCACTGGTAATATTCAACTCCATCTGTACCTTGCCATCTGGGGTAATACTTGGTGTTACATCTAAACTTAAAGTTGCATCAATAAATTCTGTAGTCGACACTGCATTAGCACCACCACCTTCTGCGGACTGATAAGGAATTTGTGAACCAGATGCCACAGTCGCTTTTTGCTTGTCAGCAGTGAGCACTTTTGGTGTAGAAATTACTTCACCATAACCATCTGCCTGTAGCGCAGAAAGTTCAAGATCCAGCATAAAATCTGATAGGCTAATTAAACCAAAGGCGATGCGACTTGCTCCTGGACTAGTTACACCTAGATCCACATTAAGGTTATCCGGTCTCTGAATTTCATAGGTCCACCCCCCTCTTTCACTATCAAATTCAGGCTCCCTCAAATCCCAAAGAGTCGTATCACTACCACCAACGAGAAGGTGATTATTATTGGTAATCCCTTGAGATAGAATCCCCCACTTCACCCCCATTTCTTTAGTAAAGTCAGTGGTTGCACGGACAATACGCGCCTCTACCATCACCTGCTTTACCTGTACATCCAGCAGATCCACCATATTGCGAATTTTATCAATAAATGGCTGGGTATCATTCACAATAATGGTATTGGTACGAGCATCAATAGAGATAGAGCCACGTGAACTTAATAAACTTTCTTTATCATCATTATTAGTACTATTACTTGAATTACCTGATCCTGATGCACTTTTATTTTGAGTAATCAGTTTTTCAATATCTGCTGCTTTTGCATAACTGAGCTGCATATATTCAGTTTGAATCGGTGCAAGTGCAACGCTTTGTTTTAAAGCCTTAGCTTCTTCTTCTTCGGCCTTAATTAGTTCTGCCACTGGTGCAATCCAGATCACATTACCATTACGGCGTTTATCCAGATTTTTGGTTTTTAACACGATATCTAAAGCCTGATCCCAAGGCACTTCTTTGAGGCGTAAGGTAATATTACCTTGTACGCTATCTGCAGCAACCATATTGATATCGGTAAAATCGGCTAATAACTGTAGAACTCGACGGACTTCAATATCTTGGAAATCGAGGGAAATTTTCTTGCCTGTATAAGCGACTGATTTAGGACGTAAAGGCCCTTTAACTTCTGGACGCTTCAAACTAATCGTCAGCTTATTATCAGTTTGAAAAGCCATATATTCATAGCTTTCCGCAGACTGAATGGTAATTACGCCTGATCCATTCTGGTTGACTGCATCTACGGTTGAAACAGGCGTGGCAAAATCATTCACATTCAAACGTCGGGTCAAATGTGCCGGAATCTTGGAGCCCAGAGTCCGCACAATCACTTTGGTTCCCTGCTGCTGTACATCGACTGGTGTGTTCTGACCTGCCAGATCAATTACCACCAGTCCTTCACCTTGCGCACCCCGCTGGAAACCAATATTAGTAACCCCCTGAGCGACCTGCTGTTGTACAGGCTGAGCAATAGCGACTGGACTGGCAGAATTAATTTTTAAAATAAAGGTATTGCCTTCCACACGCGTCGTAAATGCACCTGCATTAGCAAGATTCACTGTCAAACGAGAACGCTGTGCATCCGAGCTAACATCCACTGAACTGGCTTCAGCAGTTGCGACTGGAATACTAGACTGTTTTAGATTTTGTTGTGCCTCATTAAAATCCAGAATCAGGCGTGATGGAGATTCAAGCTGATAAGCTTGAGGCTGAGGTGGCAGACCGTTAAACATCACCCGGATTTCAGTTCCCTGTCCAGGAATCTGCATTGGCACCACATTGGTCATTGAAACTTGCGCACTCGCTGCTTGCATCACAGCAATCGCGACAGCCCCCATAGAAAACTGACGAAACACATGATTCATTGTATTAGCATCCCCAAAAATAAATTCTTTAATACTCTTATTCATTTTTATTCCTTAAAACTTATGGCGCTGGCCCAATCAAAACCAGACTTCGTGGACGTTCCACATATCCCTCACGGCCATCTGGAATAATCTCAATCAAGTCAATCTGTGTCGGCGTAATTCTCGTTACACGACCGTGATTAAGTCCCATATAGCTGCCACGTTGTATCCGTTCAATTTCCCCATCAGGCGTTTGAATCAAAGCCAGAATCTGCCCCGCCTGATTCCGCATACTGCCTTTCATGCTTAAGGTTTCGAGTGGATAACTCTCTAAAGGCTGTAATTGGCGTGACAAGTTCGGATAAACTCGCTTACCTGCCATAATTTTCAATTCAGCCGCTAAAGAGCTCGGCAGAAAAGGACTTTTCAGCTGATGAGCTGCATAATTAAACATTTCTGTCGGAATAAAATCTGGTGCCGGCTCAATCGGTAATGGCGGTTGATTGCGAATATTGGCCATTTCCTGATTGACTGCATCAATTCTTGATTCGCAACCCACCAATAAAAATCCGAGCGTTAAAGCTGAAGTAATTTTAATGATATTCATTACTGAGCTCCCTGCGTATCAGTTGTAGCTGAAGTAGATGAAGCATCTGCATTGCCTACATAACGGTAGGTTTTCGCTTTCACTACATAATCAATAACAGGAATTTCAGATTTCTTTTCTTTATTTTCAGTTCCTGTAATGGTGAAATCATGCAGTGTAACGATGCGCGAAAGCCCTGCAATACTGCTCACAAAAGAACCAAAGGCATGATAATCCCCAGTGGCTTCAATCGCGATTGGCTGTTCAATAAAGAATTCCTGCTTGATTTCAGGTTCAAGACGAATATTCTTAAATTTCAGTCCAGAGTTCACTCCACTCAGGTTAATATCTTCCACCAGACCTGGAATTTCAGTTTCTTTCGGCAATTGTTCCAATTGCTGATTAAAACGTGCTTCCATCTCCTGCAACTGAATCTGATACTGCTGTAAATTACGCAGCTTGGATTCCTTTTCCCGGAATTCATTTAACAGGTTTTGTTCTTGAGCACTGGCTTGTGAAATTGCTTCTATCTTGCCGCGAATAAACCCGAAATACCCCAGCATAAAAACCAGAATAACAATAAAGATCCAGCAGGTAATTTTGACTGATAATGGCCAGCTACCATAATTATTTGGATCTAGTGTATTGAATTGTTGAAAGAATTTCTCAACTGTCATTTTTTTTCTAGGAACAGCCACTACGTCTTGGCTTAATTCATCGAATCCGTCATTACTCATGATGATGCCTCCGCTGTAGTTGTGGCTGGTGTTTGTCCTTCTTTAAGTGTTGGCTCAGCGATTTGATCCAGATCAACCGTGACCGTAAAGCTGCCATAAGATTCTTCCACTCGTGGAATCACCGAGGATGGCGCTTTATCTTTTGGCTCTTCAGCAACCAGGAAAGCATTCATAAATGCATTACGATACCAGGTAGAAGCTTCCAGATTACGTAGCAACTCAGCCACGGTATTCGGACTTTCTGCCTTACCTTCAATAGTGAATTTATCGCCGGTACGCTGAAATTTTGTAATGTACATATTGCCTGGTGTGACCCGTACAATTTCATCAATCAGGTGAACTGCGATCGGTCGTTGAGTCTGTAAACCCTGAATCAGCTTCATACGTTCAACAATTGCATTACGCTGGTCTTGTAAACCATCTAATGCTTTCAGCTGTACATCCAGATTCTGGTTAGTACTGACCACCAGCTGGTTGGCCTGTTCCTGATCCTGAAGTTTTTGATCGTAATAGAACCAGGTTGAACCTGCTGCTGCCAATCCCAGAAAAAGTGCCCCTGCGCAAATCGCTACAAATTCATTATTTCTTTTAATTCTTAGCTCATCGCGCCAAGGGAGTAAGTTAATCTTTGCCATTAATCAAAACTCCTCAATGCCAAACCACATGCAACCATGAGTGAGGACGCGTCATTTTCAATTTTTTTAATATCAATTTGAGGAGAAAAGCCCATTTGCAGGAATGGATTGGCAATCGTGACCCGGTAGCCGAGTTTTTGCTGTAATAGTTTTGCCAGACCTGGAATATTGGCATTCCCCCCTGCCAATAAAATATGGTCAATCTCGTTAAACTGAGATGAAGAGAAGAAGAACTGTAATGAACGCGCTGCCTGCTGCACGACTGCATCCAGGAAAGGTTCCAGCACTTCGATGTCATAATCATCCGGTAAGGCACGGGTTTTTTTAGCACGCCCTGCTTCCTCAAAAGACAATCCATAACGGTTCTGGATTTCCTGAGTCAGCTGTTTGCCACCAAAAACCTGCTCACGGGTATAAATGATCTTGTTATTTTGCATGACGGATAAGGTCGTCATACTATGACCAATATCCAGGATCCCGACAGTATTTACCCCCATCGGTAAGGTATCCGAAAACACCTTGAATGCATTTTCTAATGCAAAACTTTCGACATCTGCAATTTTTGGATTGAGGTTGGCAATTTGCAGTACTTCAGAACGCGCTTCAACATTTTCGATTCGGGTCGCTACTAACAGGACATTGACCCGGTTCGGATTGGTTAAACGATCTGGCAGAACTTCAAAGTCCAGACTGGCTTCATCAAGTGGGAAAGGAATATATTGTTCGGCATCTTCACGAATCTGAATTTCACGTTCATCATCCGACATATCGGCATCCATTTCGATGATCTTGGTGATGACCATAGAAGTTGGAATCGCAAAGGCTGACTGACTGGACTGGGTATTGGCCAAATTAATCGCACGCCCCAACGCATCACCCACCGCTTCTGGATTTAAAATATTTTTTTCAACGACACTACTTTCTGGTAATGGGACTAAAGCATAACTTTCTACCCAGTACCGACCGTTCTTTACAGAGAGCTCTAAAACTTTAACAGAAGTCGAACTAATATCGACTCCTATTAACCCCTTATTTGGCTTACGATATAACCTGCGCACAATACAATTCCTATTATTTTTTTATCCCCAATAAAAACAAACTCACCAATCTGTACCGGCCTATAATTTTATACAGATACAATAACTCATCTAACAATATGTATATCTAAAGGATATACTGACCGGTAATTAGTTTGCCATTAGCTCTTATTAAAACTTACTTGTTATGAAAAAGCTATCTTGTTCAGGCCTTGTTCATCCATTTTTTTTGATCATTATCATTATTTTGATCTCAATTCCGATGGGTTTCTATGGCATGTATCTCTATATTGCCCCATCTTTGCCTGAAATGTCTACGCTTAAAAAGGCACCTTTATTAAAGCCTTTACAAGTTTTTAGCTCAGATAATGAGCTCATTACAGAGTATGGTGGCAAGCTTTCTGTTCCTGTGAATTATGAACAGATTCCGAAAGAATTTATTCACGCCTTCCTCGCTGCAGAAGATTCTAGTTTCTTCGAACACAGCGGGATCAGCTTTAAAGGCTTAGGACGTGCAGTCAGTGAAACTATTACCGGCTCTGATGTACAGACTGGCGGTTCGACCATTACCATGCAGGTCGCCAAAAACTACTATTTAAGTCCCGAACGTACTTTAAAGCGTAAGCTGACTGAAATTTTCCTGGCACGTAAAATAGAACAGAATTTAAGTAAAGAAGAAATTCTGACTTTATATGTCAATAAAATTTTCTTGGGGAAAAATGCTTACGGCATTGCGGCAGCAGCGAAAATCTATTACAACAAAAGTTTAGATGAGCTTTCGATTGCGCAAATGGCAATGATTGCTGGCCTACCTAAAGCACCTTCTCGTTATAATCCGGTGGCCAACCCTAAACGTGCATTAGAACGCCGTAACTGGATTTTAGGTCGCATGCTGCAATTGGGGTATCTGAATCAAAGCCAATATCAGGAAGCCATTGCTGAACCGATTAACCTGGATATGCCTGACCGCAGTACGCGTAACAAATTTCCCTACGTCGGTGAAATGGTTCGCTCCGAACTAGTAGAAAATTTTGGTGAACAGGCCATAGATTCAGGTTATAAAGTCTACACGACGATCCATAGTGAACGTCAGGCTTATGCTGAACAGGCGGTACAGGACGGTTTAGAAGCTTATGATCGTCGTCATGGCTGGCGAGGTGCCGAAGCTCATGATCAGCCCCTGCAAAATTTCCGTGTCTATGCCAATACTTATCCTGCTGAAGTGACCAAGGTCAATAATAATAGCTTTGAAGCGTTGATGCAGGATGGTACAACCGTAACTGTGCCTTGGTCAGGCATGTCCTGGGCCCGTCCTTATCGTAGTGCAGATAGTGTAGGTGCTGCACCAAGCAGAGCATCACAGATTGTCAAAGTTAAAGATATTGTTCGTTTAAGACCTAACGAGAATAAAAGTTCCTGGGCACTGGTACAAACGCCTCAGGTACAGGGCCAATTAATTGCATTGAACCCGAATAATGGTGCGATTGAAGCCATTGTGGGTGGTTATAATTTTTATCAATCCAAATTTAACCGTGCGACTCAAGGCTGGCGTCAGCCGGGTTCAACTATTAAACCCTTCGTTTACGCTCTGGCTTTAGAACGTGGTATGACTCCACACACCATGGTCAATGATGCACCGATTACTATTGGTAAATGGAGTCCGCGTAATTCGGATGGCCGTTATTTAGGGATGATTCCTTTACGTCGTGCTTTATATCTGTCACGTAACACGGTTTCAGTTCGTCTATTACAAACCGTCGGTATTGAACGTACCCGTCAGTTATTTATGGATTTTGGCTTGCAGGATAACCAGATTCCACGTAACTACACCATTGCTCTAGGCACGCCTCAGGTTTTACCAATCCAGATGGCCACTGGTTATGCTACGTTCGCCAATGGCGGTTATCGGATTCAGCCACATTTTATTACGCGGATCGAAGATGCCTATGGCAAGACCATTTTTGAGGCTAAGCCTGAATATGCCTGCATCTCGTGTATTAATGCTCAGGAAGAAAGTCCTCAACCAACAGCCGCACTCACTCCTGATGATGAAGCCATTGAAATCAATAACAAAACCTTAGCACAGAAACCAGAGACACCAAAAATCTCGGCTGAAGACAGTAATTACCGTCAGGCAGAACGTATTTTAAAATCTAGTTCTGCTTATGATATGGCCAATATCCTGCGTGATGTGATTCAGCATGGTACGGGACGTGCTGCTTTAAGAATTGGTCGTAGCGATATTGGGGGTAAAACCGGTACCACCAATGATGCCAAAGATGCCTGGTTTGCAGGTTTTAATGGCAAGCTGGTCACCGTTGCCTGGGTCGGTTTCGACCAGCCAAAAACTTTAGGTCGCCGTGAATACGGTGGCGTGGCAGCCTTACCAATCTGGACCGACTTTATGGGTAATGCCTTAAAAGGTACACCAGAAGCTTGGGTTCGCCTGGATCGTAATGCTAAAGCACCTATTAACCGTAATAAAGTCGTGCAAGGTGAGCAGGAACAGCATGATCCGTCTTCTCCACCTTTAGCGACGCCTCTGTATCGCCCTGCCCCGGTTGTGACACCTAAACGACAAAGCAATGATTTTGAAGATTTGCCTGATCAGGAAATTCGCATACCGGATGATGAAAGAGTGGCACCAAGAGACCAGCCACTACAACCAAATCGGGTGGTGGTGGATCCTTTGGAAAACTTGATTGAAGAAATTGAATAATCTGAACCAATAAAAAATCCCTCAATAATGAGGGATTTTTTATTTCTAAATAACCGATTTACTTCTTCTGAAATACATAAATCTGGAATTGGGCCATTAAATCGAATTGATCCTGCTGCTCAAGTGCCAAACGGCGTTCAGGTTTGGCTTTATAAGCATAGGGAGTCATAGCAATCAGGTTTTTTAAATCCGCTTGAGGCAAAGTCATTGGCGCATCAATCACCTGTTCACTTACCAGATTAAATACATCCTGCAACTGCTCAACAAATTTCTGTGGCTCGTGTGCTTTCACTTCCTCAAATAAGGCTTCACGCATCGCGTACAAATGTTGTGGTGCAGGCGTCACTACCATCAAATAAGATTTTGGCTTTAATACCCGCAAGATTTCCTGTTTCGGAATCGGGCTAAATAAGCTGGTACAGAGATCAATGAATTGATCCAATACCGGCAAGGTTGCCCCTGTCCCTACCACCCAGGTAATTTCTTTATTCAGTTTAGCTGCAACCTGAACTGCATTTTTGGCAATATCTACGCCGACACATTGCATGACTTCAGCCTGCATGGCATTGGTGTAATAGCCTTCGCCACAACCAATATCGAGCAGATTTTCAATCCGCAGCTCACGGATTTTCTTGACCACAGCCTGTTGCAAAGGCGCATAATGGCCTGCACTCAGAAATGCACGGCGTGCCTGCACAGATTCAGGCGTATCGCCCGGATTTTTACTATGTTTATGCTGCACCACATGCAGGTTCACATAACCCTGCTTGGCTACATCATAGCTATGCTGATTGTCACAGCGCCATGTACGTTCATTTAAGCGTAACTGCTCACGACAAACAGGACACATCAGTAGGTTCATTTTTAAATTTCTCCAAAACAAAAAAGCCGGCATGCGCCGACTTTTTCAAATGCATTTCTTAGCGTAATTTTAAGGTCATTAGACCCAAAACTACCAGCATAATCGTAATAATCCAGAAACGAATGACGACTTGAGTTTCACGCCAACCTTTCTTTTCATAATGGTGATGCAAAGGTGCCATCAGGAATACACGTTTATTACGCATTCTTAATGAACCGATTTGCAGGAAGACTGAAATTGCTTCCACCAGGAATACACCTGCCATAATCGCAAACACGATTTCCTGACGCACCATCACAGCAATCGTACCCAGCATTGCACCTAAAGATAACGCCCCTACATCACCCATGAACACTTGAGCTGGGTGAGCGTTATACCAGAGGAATGCCAGACCGGCACCAATCATCGCAGCGCAGATCACTACCAGTTCAGAAGAATATTTTACATAAGGGATATGTAAGTAGTTAGCGAAACGTACATCGCCTGCCAGATAAGCAAATACCCCTAAACCTGCCGCAACCAGGACAATTGGCATAATTGCCAGACCATCCAGACCATCAGTCAGGTTTACGGCATTGGATGCACCATTAATCACGAAGTAAGTGAAAATAATGAAGCCAATTCCCAGCGGAATCACAGACAATGGAATGGTGTGATCCTTAAAGAATGGAATTAACACATCCAGCATATTGGCAGTCACTACCGGATTCGGTTGCTGCTGGGCGATCACATACAGCGCAATACCAGCACCCAAAGAACCCACTGATGTCCAGAAGAATTTCTTACGTGCAGGTAAACCGGCATTGTCTTTATAACGGATTTTAATCCAGTCATCCGCCCAACCAACGGCACCAAAAATCACCATCACCGAGAGCACAATCCAGACATAAGGATTCGTCAGGTCCGCCCACAGTAAGGTGGAGATCCCGATCGAGAGCAGGATTAGCACCCCACCCATGGTCGGTGTGCCCATTTTCTTGGCATGATTCTCAGGAGCAAACGAACTTACTGCCTGACCATATTTTAGTGCCTGCAATTTGCGAATCATGATCGGACCTAAGACCAAACCGATAGTCATAGCAGTCAAAACGCTGAGCAAAGCACGTAAAGTTAAATAACGAACCACCTGAAACGTGCTATCAAAGCCCGCCAGCTGGTCAAATAGCCATAACAGCATTTAGAGTTTCTCCATCAATGCAGCCATTAATGTTTCCATATGGGTAAAACGCGACCCTTTAAATAGAAAAGACATTGGCTGGGGATGATGTGTTTCAATCAAATCAATTAAAAATGGTAAAGCCTGCTCCTGATTGAGGAAAGCCTGCATCTTCTTACCATATTGCGTACTACGTGCACCTTCTTGTGCAGCTGGAGCAAATTCACCCACAGCCACCACAAAATTAATGCCTTTGACCGATACCAGATCCCGACCAAGTTTATAATGCTCGATCGCGGCAGATGAACCCAGTTCACCGATATCACCGGTCACCATCACTCGAATACCCTGCTGCTGCGCTAAAACTTCAGCCGCTGCACGCATCGAGCTTGGATTGGCATTGTAGGTATCATCAATAAATAAAAAATCTTTGTGCGGAATAAAGTTCAAACGACCTTTGGCACCAACAGCCTGTTCAAGGCCAGCCACGATATCATCCAGACTAATACCAATCGCCAAAGAGAAAGCCACTGCTGCAGTTGCGTTCTGCACATTGTGTTCACCAGCAAATGGCAGATTTACAGTTATAGTGCCTTGTGGTGTATTTAACGTGAAAGTCGCAGATTGCGGATGTAGTTCTACGTCAGTTGCATAGACATCACCGCCCTGACCAAAACTTAGAGTCTTCTCGGTTTTGACGGCTGCACGAATCTGCTCGGCATAATCATCCGCTGCAGGCACAATCGAAGTTTCAGAAATATGTGAATAGATTTCAGACTTGGCGCGACAAATCCCATCACGACCACCAAACTCACCCAAATGTGCGGTACCGATATTAATGATACCGGCCACATGCGGCTGTACCAGATTGGAAGTGTAATCAATTTCACCCTGATGGCTCGCACCCAGCTCCATCACCGCATACTGATGTTCAGCACGCAGTTCCAGCAACATCATTGGGACACCCAAATCATTATTCAGGTTACCGCGAGTGACTAAAGTCGGTGCCAGACGTGACAGGATACTGCCCAGCATTTCCTTGGTCGTGGTTTTACCGCTACTGCCTGTCAAAGCAATGACTTTAAGCTGTGAGTTTTGCTGACGACGATAAGCGCCAAGATGACCCAGTGCCAGACGAGTGTCTTCAACTACTAGCTGGCAAATCTCTGCATCAACAGGTCGACTGACAATTGCGACTCCACAGCCCTTCTCAGCCACTTGGGCGATAAAGTCATGCGCATCAAAACGCTCACCTTTAAGTGCCAAAAAAACATCACCTGCTTCGGCATAACGGGAATCAGTTAAAATCCGCTTAATCTGACCTTCAGGTTTTTTATCATTCAGCCAATAACCCTGAGTGGCTTGCTGTAACTGTTCAATTGTCCATGGCTCTAGAGGCACGGTACTTGTTGTTGAAGTATGCATGTGAAATCCTAATGCGCTGGAAATGCTAAATCACGGTTGTGATGCTGGGCATCAATCGCGGCCTGTACCTCGACCACATCATCAAACCAATGTCGCACCCCATCAATCTCCTGATAATTTTCGTGTCCCTTACCGGCAATCACCACAATGTCACCTGGCTGTGCCTGGTCGACTACAAAGCGGATTGCTTCACGACGGTCATGAATTTCATGATAGGTTTTGCCTGAAAAATCGATACTCTGCTTCATGTCAGCGAAAATCTGGTTTGGATCTTCAGTACGCGGATTGTCCGAAGTCAGCACTGCAATATCAGCACCTTCGAGGGCCGCCTGAGTCATCAGCGGACGTTTGCCACGATCACGATCACCGCCACAACCAAAAGCAACCCAGAGTTTTTGACTGACATGGCGCTTCAGCGTAAGCAAGACCTGAGTCAGGGCATCTGGAGTATGTGCATAATCCACAACAAATAAACGCTCATCATCACGAATGACCTGCATACGGCCTGGGGCACCTTTCAGCTCGGGCACAGTTGCAATTAAATCGGCTAATGCAAAACCGGCTTGCTCTGCCACAACCAGGCTGGCAACCAGATTTTCGATATTAAAATGACCCAGCAAAGGACTATGCACAGTAAATGTATCTTGTGCAGTGATCAGTTTGAATTCAGCACCGGAAATACTGTACTGGATATCCTGAACCTGATAATCAGCTGCTTGCGACAAAGAATAAGTCAGAATTTTCGGCTGATTCGGATTGGCTTTTGCAGTATTCAGCATCACCTCTGCATGTGCGTCATCAATATTGATGACTGCAACTTTCAGAGATTCAAAGCTGAATAAACGCGATTTTGCTTCTGCATAAGCTTCCAGCGTACCGTGATAGTCGAGATGGTCACGACTTAAATTGCTATAAGCCGCAATTTCAATCGCACAACCATTCAGACGGCCCTGCTCCAGACCATGCGAACTCGCTTCAATTGAAGCAAATTCCGCGCCTGCCTGTGCATAGGCATGCAAGGCATTTTGCAATTGCAGGGCATCCAGTGTGGTATGAGAAGAGGCTTCCAGATTCGGCAAAACACCATTCCCTGTAGTCCCCATAACTGCACAAGCTTTGCCTTGCAGCATCAGCAACTCAGCAACCAGACGGGAAATTGTGGTTTTACCATTGGTACCAGTTACGGCCAGAATACGGGCAGCCTTGACTGGCTGAGTCGCTTGCAGATAGCGCTTTTGCCACTCGCCCATCAAGTGACGGACATTGGGTACTACCAAAGCTGGAGTAACACCTAGCTCTTGTTCTGAAATTACGGCCAGTGCACCCAATGACAGGGCTTTTTTGGCATATTCTGCGGTTTTTTCAGGTTGAGACAAGCTGGTCAGGGCAATAAAAATTTGCCCCAGTTTAACTTTGCGGCTGTCCAGTTCGAAACCCTGAAAGGATTGTCGCATCCATTCAGCAGGTTCTTGAACGGCGTAGAGATCTTGAAATGTAATGGACATTGATCACCTATTTACTGGACTTTGGGAGATTCTAAAGGTTTGTCCAACGGGACATTCAGCAAGCGTAAAGATTCCTGCATCACACGGGCAAAGACAGGTGCAGATACCATACCACCATAATAAGACCCTTGCGGATTTTCCACGACCACCACCATAGCAATACGCGGATCACTCACGGGTGCTACACCGGCAAATAAGGCACGGTATTCACTGGTTGAATAGCCTTTACGGTCGGCACGCAATTTATGCGCAGTACCGGTTTTACCTGCAACACGATAACCAGGTACGGTTGCACGGGTTGCTGTACCACCAGGCAGAGTTGCTGTTTCCATCATCAGCAGAACCTGTTCTGCGATTTGTGGATCAATCATCTGCTCGCCCTGTGGCTGTTCTTCTAATTTATACAGGCTTAAAGGCACTTTCACACCTTTGTTCGCCAGCATGGCATAGGCATCAGCCAGTTGCAGCACAGTCGCATTCAGACCATAACCATAGGCCATAGTTGCTACTTCAGATACATTCCATTTACTTGGCGGCAGAATCAAACCGGAACTTTCACCCGGAAATTTCACTGCGGAACGCTGACCAAAACCAAGACGTTTATAGAAAGTCGGTAAAGTTTCATACGGCAGTGACAGAGCTAATTTAGCTACCCCGACGTTTGATGATTTCTGGATAATCCCACCCAACGTCAACTGACCATAGTTATGCGTATCACGAATAGTGTGGTTTCCGACCCGCATACTACCTGGACTCGTATTGATGACCGAATTGGCCGTATATTTCCCGCTCTCTAGAGCCATCGCCACAGTTAGCGGCTTCATGGTTGAACCCGGCTCGAAGGAATCGACAGCGCCACGATTACGCATTGCGTCTTTATTTAATAAGCCATTCTTGTCATTCGGGTTATAAGAGGGCCAAGAAGACATTGCCAGAATTTCACCGGTTTTGACGTCGACTGCAATCGCTGTTGCGGAGCGGGCATTATTGGCGACGCCTGCTGCAGTCAGTTCACGATACATAATGTACTGTAAACGTGAGTCGATACTCAGGGTAATGTTTTCACCTGGCTCAACTTCTTTAATCACTTCCGGTTCTTTAACCCGGTTGCCTTTTTTGTCACGGATAATCTGCTGTTCACCATCCTGACCGGCAAGACGGGTATTCAGCTGCATCTCCAGACCTTCGATCCCAATTCCCTCACTATTGGTCAGACCAATAATCTGGGAGTTTGGCTGGGGCTGAGGATAATAGCGCTTATAGTTTTTCTCGGTATACACACCTTGGAAATTACGCTTCATGATCAGTTCCGCCTGTTGTGGCGGCACTTCTTTTTTCAGGATCAGATAACGTGAACGTGGACGCTCTTCCATCTTTTTGCGCAATTCAGCACGATCCATGCCCACTGCATCAGCCAGCTCATCCAGATTCAGGTTTTTATCTGGGAGCTGGCGTTTTAGTTTACGGCTATTCGGCTCTTTCTGTAGCGCCAGCATGGTTTCATCATAGAGTCTTTTATTATCAAAATAGTCACGTGGGTCAATCACGATTTTCATAATCGGCGTACTGATCGCCAGTGGAATACCATTACGATCATAAATTACGCCACGCATGGCCTTGATGGTATTGGTTCGTAAAATATTGGCATTGGCTTTATTTTGCAGAAAATCCTTATTAATAATCTGCACATAGAAAGCTCGGCCGATTAGTGTCACAAAACACAGCAGCACCACGGCCCACATGATGTAAAAACGGTTGATATAAACATTTAAGGCATTTTTCTCGGTGACGGACTGCTTTTTACGTACCGGTTGCTTCTTTCTCTTGTCTACCATGTTCGAGCGCTAGCCTTATTTTTTCTCATCTGAAGGTTGTGGTAAGGAAATCACGACACTCTGTGAAATCGGAGGTGAATACATCCTTAACTGGGTCACTGCACGGGTACCAATCTGCGCGGTCGCACCGAAAGTCTGCTGTTCAATCAGCAAACGTCCCCACTCTGCATTCAGGTCATCCCGTTCGCGCAGATAGGTACTTAGTTTGCGGTTATCCTGACGGTATTCAAAGACTTGGAAGACGACAAATACCGCACTGATGAAGACCATCAATATCAATATGAGGTAAATAATGACTTTTTTCAGCCATAACTTTTCTGTTTTTTTATCAACCACTTCAGTTTTCATGATGTGCCTATTAAGCTAAACGTTCTGCCACGCGCAGCCATGCGCTACGTGAACGAGGATTGGCTTTAACTTCCTCATCACTTGCCTTGACCCGGGCGATTTTCTTTAAACGTCGCGTATCCTTTTGTTGTTGCGGCATTCCCCAGCCTGAATCTTCTTCAAGCGTTGATTCTTTTTGAATAAACTGTTTAATCAACCGGTCTTCTAATGAATGAAAGCTGATCACAGCCAAACGTCCCTCTGGTTTTAAAATTTCAACCGCTTGAGGGAGGAAAGTTTCAATATCTTCTAATTCTTTATTAATAGCAATACGAATTGCCTGGAAAGTTCGGGTGGCAGCATGTTTATTTTTTTCCCATTTTGGATGGGCAACTTTCACAATTTCCGCCAGTTTGGCTGTGGTATCAATATATCCGGCAGCCTTGATCGCTTTGGCTATACGACGACTATAACGCTCTTCCCCATACTGAAAAATCACATTGGCCAGTGCTTCTTCTTCAATATCCACCAGCCATTCTGCTGCAGTCGGACCTTGCGAGTTGTCCATACGCATATCCAGCGGGCCATCTTTCATAAAGCTGAAACCGCGTTCTGCCTGATCCAGCTGCGGTGAAGACACCCCTAAGTCAGCCATCACACCATCTACACTTTCAATACCCTGCTCAGCTAATGCCTGTTTTAAATCAGCGAAGCTGGCATGGATAATTTTAAAACGTGAATCTCCCTGTTCCAGTTCTGCGGCAACAGCCAATGCTTGCGGGTCTTTATCGAAAGCATAGACGCGTGCATTTTCATCTAATTTGGAAAGTAATAAACGTGTATGCCCACCGCGACCAAAGGTTCCATCCACATAAATTCCCGTATTGCGACCAGCCAGTAAGGCATCAATCGTTTCGTGAAGTAATACAGAAATATGTGACATAAAAACTCAATCAATAGGGCGAAAAATTTAACTGCACATTATCACTCTGTTTAGCTAAAGCTCCAAACGACTTTTTGTAGATAAATATTAATTTCTATAGAGAAAACCGTTTTTATTTTTCGACAGCCGATAAAAAAGCCTCCATCGAGGAAGCTTTTTTATATTTTAAATTTATTTTCTAATCAACAGATTAACGCTTCGAGTTATAGATCTGGTCGAAGATTGCGCCATTCACAAAGTGAGTTTTCTGTGCATTGGCCCAGCCACCGAATACTTCATCAATGGTAAAGGTTTTAATTTTTGGGAACTGTGATGAATATTTGGCTAATACTTTCTCATTACGTGGACGGTAGAAATGTCGTGCTGCCATGTCCTGACCAAGTGGAGAGTAAAGATAGTTGATATAACCTTTAGCTAACCATTTATTGCCATTTTTATCTACGGTACGATCTACGATGGCTACAGAGGGTTCAGTCAGAATGGTCAAAGATGGATAAACGATATCAAACTTATTTTTACCGAGAGTTTTTTGTGTTACTAGGGCTTCATTTTCCCAAGTTAACAACACATCACCAATATTACGTTCAGCAAATGTGGTCATCGATGCACGTGCAGCAGAGTCCATCACTTTGACGTTTTTATAAAGCTTGCCGACAAATTCTTGGGCTTTGGCTTTGCTACCACCCGGCTGTTTCTCTGCATAACCCCAAGCTGACAGATAAACCCAACGTGGCAAGCCACCAGTTTTCGGATTTGGTGTAATAATTTCTACACCCGGTTTAGTCAGATCTTTCCAGTCTTTAATTCCTTTGGGGTTATCCTTACGTACCATGAAGACAATCGTTGAAGTATAAGGTGCAGAATTGTGCGGGAACTCTTTTTGCCAGCCTGGCTGGATCTGACCAGATCTTACGATCTCTTCAATATCGTTTGCCAATGCCAAGGTCACCACATCACCTTTTAAACCGTCAACCACAGAACGGGCCTGTTTACCTGAACCGCCGTGAGACTGTTTAAAGTTCACATCAATACCGGTTCGTTTTTTCCAGTAGGCACCAAAAGATTTGTTGAATTCGTCATAGAATTCACGGGTCGCATCATAAGAAACGTTCAGGAATTCACGATCCGCGGCTTGGCTCGCAGTTGCAGTAAATGTCAGACCTGTTGCCAATAAGGCAGCACTAACCAGTGATTTTAATTGAGTTTTCATAAGAGCATCGGGAGATTATCTTCATTAGATATAACTATATGAAATAAAATTATTTTTCGCAATTGAGCAAACAAAGTGCATACAGGGTAATATTTAGTTATTTTTTGTTTTAATTTCATGTTTTATATAATAAAAATATCTAAATTAAAGGCTTATTCTATTTTTATAGCATTTTATGCTTTAGATATAAAAAAAACGGATAATAAATTATCCGCTTTCTACTTATGGTTCAGTAATTAGAATTATTTACGGTTTTCCGCAGAGATTTGATCGTAGATGGCTCCATTCACAAAATGGGTTTTCTGCGCTTTTGCCCAGCCGCCAAAGACTTTATCAATGGTAAAAGTCTGGATTTTTGGGAATTGCGCCGCATATTTTGCTGCTGCTTTAGCATCACGTGGACGGAAGTAATATTTCGCTGCCAGCTCCTGCCCTTTTGGTGAATATAATTGACATACTCCCACCACTTTCGTTTTCACTCAAGTGGGGGATTCTAAAAGCAAAGCTCTTAGGCGACTTCCTCACGGATTTCGCTTGCTTTCTGCTTCTTAGGGCGACCTTTACCGCATCCACCCTCCACAGACAAAACGGCATGTCCTGCCGACAATATATTACGAGATGCGTTTAAATCCGCATTCGCAACATAACCGCATCCGACACACTCAAATTTAGCTTGAGTTTGTCGGTTTTCTTTTGCTACATGACCACATTCACAGCAGGTTTGACTTGTGTACTTCGGATCAACTTTTACAAGTAATCCACCTCGCCATTGTTGCTTATATTCCAACATACTAACGAGCATGCCCCAACCTTGATCTAGGATTGATTTGTTTAAGCCTGACTTAGCTTTTACATTCTTTCCTTGATTTTCGATTGTGCCACTTGCTGACTTCGACATATTTGCTACTTTTAAATCCTCAACAGCAATCATTGCGTGGTTTTTGCTGAGCGTTGTAGTGATTTTTTGCAAGTAGTCATGACGAATATTGGCAATGTGATGATGTAGTTTATTGATTTTAAAATTCAGTTTTTTCCAATTTTGACTAAATTTAACTTTCTTTCTCTGCTTCCGTTGAAGTCTAGCTAATTTAATCTGATTGGTTTTAAAGCTATTGATCGGGTCAAAGACCTGACCATTTGAGGTAGTGATTAATTTCTTAACACCAAGATCAACACCAATCGCTGATTTTGATGGGTGGATCGGCATTTCAGTAAGTTCTGTTTCAGTACAGAATGAAACGTACCAACGTCCTGACACCTTACTGATCGTCACATTTTTTATTGTGCCTAGAATCTCTTGCGACTTCCTGAATTTAATAACACCTACGCCATTAGGGAGTTTGAGTTTATTTCCTTTAACCCAACAGTATTTATCGAATTGTACAAGGCGAATGGAATCATAACCGTCTGATTTTTTCTTAAATCTAGGCATAAGTGGGCGCAACTGAACCTCAGTACCATCAGCCAATTTAAAAAATTTAGGTTTCTTAGGTTTGCGCTTTTTTTCTTTTAGTCGAGCATGTTCTTTAGGGTTGAAAAACTTCCCCCATGCTGATGCAAGATCACGAACTTTTTGTTGAAGTGACACAGCATTTGAATTTCCATCTAAAAAGCTAATCTGAGGATTCTTTTTCAGTGCTGTTATCTTTTTTACTAGATTCACCGCATTAATGTGTTTATTTTGAGCAAACATTTCAAATGAAATTGCTAATATTTGATTCCAAACAAAGCGTGCAGAGCCAACGAGATTATTTAAAATAACCTCTTGCTCGACATTAGGCTCAAGCCTAAATTTATACGCTTTATTGATTTTCATTAATGAGTGTGTATCTGGTAATATGGTGCTGATTCTAACATTTTAGGTATATTTTTTCAATGAGTGAGATATATAAAAACCGACATTCAGCCTTTAATCTTCATGTTCATTTAGTTTTTATAACGAAATATCGAAAAAAAATACTAGGTGAGTTGCATCATAAATATTTCAATGAGTGTGCAACTGAAATATGTAAAGATTTTGATGCTGAATTAAAGGAATGTAATGGTGAATCCGACCATGTTCACATGCTTATTCAGTATCCACCAACGGTACAGTTAAGCAAATTGGTTAATAATTTAAAGTCTGTAACAAGTAGAAGAATGCGAAATGAGTTTTTAGACTTGAGAGGGAATTATACAAAACCTGTTTTATGGTCAAGATCATATTTTGCAGGGTCTTGTGGTGGTGCGCCTTTGGAAATAATCAAACAATATATTCAGAATCAACAAGGTTGAAATTTGTGAAATTCACCTCCACCCTGACTGACGGGTGGAGTCCTCTTTCACTTGGAGATAGTTTAAATAACCTTTGGCCAAATTACGGTTACCATTTTTATCCACGGTCTTGTCGACAATCGCCACTGAAGGCTCAGCCAGAATGGAAATCGAAGGATAGACAATTTCATATTTATCTTTACCCAGACCTTGCGTAGCCAATAACGCTTCATTTTCCCAAGAGAGCAATACATCGCCGATCCCGCGTTCAACAAAGGTCGTTAAGGAACCACGCGCACCTGAATCCAATACTTTGACATTGGCATAGAGTTTTTTCACCAGTTCTTTGGCTTTGGCATCATTACCACCTGGCTGTTTTAGGGCATAACCCCAAGCCGACAAATAAATCCAGCGCAGTGCCCCCCCAGTTTTTGGGTTTGGCGTAATAATTTCAACGCCTGGTTTGGTTAGGTCATTCCAGTCTTTAATCTGTTTTGGATTGCCTTTACGAACCAGAAATACAATCGTAGAGGTATAAGGAGCCGAATTACTTGGGAACTCTTTCTGCCAGCCCTTTTCAATTAAGCCTGCATTGACAATTTCTTCGATGTCATTGGCCAGTGCCAAAGTGACTACATCGGCCTGCAAACCATCCACCACAGAGCGTGCCTGTTTGCCTGAACCGCCATGCGACTGTTTAAAGTTGACCGCTTGCCCAGTTTTCTGTTTCCAAAACTTGCCAAACTCTTCGTTATATTCCTGATAGAATTCACGGGTCGGATCATAGGAAACATTGAGAAAGTCTTTAGCAGCATAGCCAGGAATGGCACTTCCGCCAAGTAATACTAAAATAGTAGAAGTTATTATCTTTTTCATGATGGGCACTCATTGCTAATTTACTCAGCACTATATAAACAAAAAAATTACTTAACAATCATGTGTTTATAATATTTTATCCAATCATATTCTATTTTTGATATATATGCTCACAATTCATTTCGGATACATTTTCCCCTAAAAATTTAATATCCTACTACAATATAAGACAGTTCTTCACGATCTCTACACAGTTATCTGTTACAAATAGGCAACTTAAATGTGGAAATCCTGAGATTTAGTAATTTTCCACAGAGAAATATTAGTTTTTTGTAAAAAATGTGACTTGGTTCTACTTTTTCATATCTGAATGTGATTAGATTGTAGCCAGTATTATAACAACATTTTTAACAAAACAAGATTAACCAAAGCCAAGGAGGAAGTTTGGATATGAAATTTAAAATATTTACAGCCAGCATCCTAAGTCTTATCACGCTGTTCTCGATTCAACTTGGCCATGCCGTAGTTGTGAAAACAGAGCTACCTAAAGCCTCTGTAAGTGCAATTGAAGTGAAAACCTCACCAATTGAAAAAGCAATTCAGCAACATAAAGCTGATAAAAATGCTTTTCATACTGAGGATGAACTTAAAGCGCTGACTGCGTTCAAATCAAATCCGACTCAAAGCTTTTTTGCAGCTCAAAACTTGCGCTTTACCCGCTTTATGCAAAGTATCTTTTCTCCGAGCAATTCATAAGACTTAGTTTTAGTTCTCCACATTCGTTATATTTTGCTCATCCTGAAAAGCCGCATCATTCAATGTTGAATAAAGCATTAAGTGATGTGGCTTTTTCGTTATAATAGCTGCAATTTTATATTTAAGATTAGATCCGGTTATGACTGTTCGTACTCGTATTGCACCTTCTCCTACCGGTTTCCCGCATGTGGGAACTGCCTATATTGCCCTGTTCAACCTGTGTTTTGCCAAACAGCACGGTGGCGAATTCATTCTTCGTATTGAAGATACGGATCAGCTGCGTTCTACTCCTGAATCTGAAAAAATGATTCTGGACTCCCTACGCTGGTTAGGCCTGAACTGGTCAGAAGGTCCAGATGTCAGTGGTCCACATGCACCGTACCGTCAGTCAGAACGCATGAGCATCTATAAAAAATACGCAGAAGAACTGGTAGATAAAGGTCATGCCTTCTACTGCTTCGCAACAGCGCAAGAACTGGATGAAATGCGTGCTGAACAGCAGGCTCGTGGCGAAACTCCACGCTATGATGGCCGCGGTCTAAAACTGTCTAAAGAAGAAGTGGCACGTCGTCTGGCAGCTGGTGAACCGCACGTGATCCGTATGAAAGTGCCGACTGAAGGGGTATGTACCTTTAATGACATGCTCCGTGGTGAAGTAGAAATTCCATGGGCGCAAGTCGACATGCAAATTCTGCTAAAAACGGATGGTCTGCCAACTTACCATTTGGCAAACGTGGTTGATGATCACCTGATGCAAATTACGCATGTGATTCGTGGTGAAGAATGGATTCCATCTGCACCGAAACATCAGTTGCTGTACAAATACTTTGGTTGGGACATGCCAGTCCTGTGCCACATGCCTCTACTGCGTAACCCAGACAAATCAAAACTGTCTAAACGTAAGAACCCGACCTCAATTAACTACTACAAAGATATCGGCGTATTGCCAGAAGCATTGCTGAACTATCTAGGCCGTATGGGCTGGTCAATGCCAGATGAGCGTGAAAAATTCACTTTGGCTGAAATGATTGAACACTTTGACATTAACCGTGTCTCTCTGGGTGGTCCTATCTTCGATATTGAGAAACTCAACTGGTTAAATGGCCAATGGATTAAAGCTCTCTCTCCTGCTGAACTGTTAGATACCTTACTGGCTTGGAAAGCAGACCGTGCCAAACTGGAAGAAATCGCTGCTGCAATTCAACCACGGATCAATCTGCTGTCTGAAGCAGTGAACTGGTCAGCGCACTATTTCAACCATTTCCCGACTTTGACTAAAGAACAGTTCGAAAGCAAAAAACTTTCTGAAGAACAAGTGCGTCAAAGCCTGCAATTTGCGATCTGGCGTCTAGAAAGCCTGTTCACCTGGAACAATGACACTGTTAGCCAAACGTTGATGGATCTGGCGAATCAGATGAGCATTAAATTACGTGACTTTATGCCAGCGTTCTTTATTGCGATTGCCGGTTCAACCGCTTCTACCCCAGTCATGCAGACCATGGTCACTATTGGTCCGGATCTAACTTTTGCCCGTCTGCGCCACGCGCTGGAAGTGGTCGGTGCTCCTAGCAAGAAAGAAGTAAAAGCTTGGGAAAAACTGAATGAGAGTCTGAAACTGCCGAAAAATGAAGCAGTTGATCAAGCTTAATTTATTTTTTAGTTGACGTCTAAGCGTTATATCCATAATATAGCGCTCACACAGACTGGGGTCATAGCTCAGTTGGTAGAGCGCTACAATGGCATTGTAGAGGTCAGGAGTTCGATCCTCCTTGACTCCACCAAATAAGTCTTGCTTTACCTGTGTATTTGCCTCATTTGTCCCTATCGTCTAGAGGCCTAGGACATCGCCCTTTCACGGCGGTAACCGGGGTTCGAATCCCCGTAGGGACGCCATATTCAAGATGGCAACATCTTAATAAAAAACCCAAGCATTGTGACTTGGGTTTTTTATTGTCTGTCTGTTTTATATTGGCGGTATTTCGGTTTTTGCGTATCTTCCGATAAAATAATCAGTAATTTAGAATTTTGGAGTAGTAATGCAATATCGTTGCCCTAAATGTCAAAGCCCAAAAATCATGCCCGTTGCTCAGCCAGGTCAACCGGCGGCGCGCCCAGTCGTGCCTAAAAGCCTGATCATGCTGGTGCCTGCCCTGTTTGTATTATTGCTGCTGGTCATCATTAGCATCGCGATGTGGATTTTTGGAGATGGTGCAGGTACGACTTTACAGACCGCTACTGTGATCGTGTTTATTATCTGTCTGATCGCAGGCTTCATGTTCTATAAAGATTTGCCTGATTTTAAAATTTCCATGCAGGCTTTCATGCAAAGCCAAAAGAAATGGAAATGCCGTGAATGCAATCATGAGTGGGAAATCTGATTTCTAGAGTTCACTCATTTTCAAAGCCGAAAAATCTTGCATGTTTATGCAAGATTTTTTTATTAGTAAAACTAAATCTTCTAACCCCTAATATCAAAATGTCGACTAGAACAACAAATTCATATTTCTTCCAATTTGCTTCACTTTTAAAATGAAGTTTTTTTATTTCTACTGCTTGTTTTTGCTCATTAAATACACAAAAATATCAACATGAGACTAAAAGCATGTAATTCATTACCGAAATAAAACCGCTTTATATTGTAGTCTTTAGTGGATAGTTTAATTAATTGTTAATAATGGCAAAGGTGAGGAATAAAAATGCTTAAACTTAAAAAAGTCATACATTTTCTGTTTTCTCATGATGAGCCAACAGGTTCAGAAATGGAAAATTATATTTCTGAAGCAGACACCTATTATCTGGAAGCTGTACAGTTTGAAAAGCTTTGCCATATTTTAAAGCAACGCCAAGCTGAACAATTTCAAATTACGCAGCTAGAGCAGCAAGAAAATTATCAACGCAATGCTTTCTGGAACTACTTAAGTGCAGCAACACGTGGTCACGCCGAAGCGCAATATAGACTGGGTAAACACTTTCTTAAAGGTAGTCTAGGTTTAGATCAGAATTATTTTCATGCTGAGGAATGGCTGAATAAGGCTAAACAGCAAGGTCATTTAAAAGCTGCACAACTGTTATCAAATACTTATAGCCAAATGAGTGTCCAATATTAAAGAAAAAAACCAGCCCGAAAGCTGGTTTTTTTATGCGCTTTGATTAAGCACCAATTTTGCGATATTTCTGACGCTTCGCTGCCAGATCATCGCCATATTTCTTACGGCGATACTCTTCAAACTCGGTATAGTTACCGGTGAAGAATTCTGGAGTCTCATCTTCAAATGACAAGATGTGAGTCGCAATACGGTCCAGGAACCAACGGTCATGCGATACCACCATCACACAGCCCGGGAAGACCAAAATCGCATCTTCTAACGCACGTAAAGTTTCTACGTCCAAGTCGTTTGATGGTTCATCGAGCAGGATTACGTTCGCACCTTGTTGCAGGATTTTCGCAAGTTGTAAACGGTTACGCTCACCACCTGACAATTCACCTACACGTTTTTGCTGATCTTGGCCTTTAAAGTTAAAGCGCCCAATATAAGCACGAGATGCAATTTCGTAATCACCCACTTTCAGGATATCCAGACCGCCAGACACTTCTTCCCAAACGGTTTTATTGTCATCCAGGGTGTCACGAATCTGACCCACATAAGCAACTTTTACAGAATCACCCAAAGTCACTGTACCAGTATCGGGTTGCTGTTCGCCCGTCATCATACGGAACAATGTAGTTTTACCTGCACCGTTTGGACCTACGATACCGACAATCGCTGTTGGTGGTACTGTGAAAGACAAGTCTTTATACAGCAGTTTGTCACCAAACGATTTGCTAATCCCTTCAACTTCAACCACCTTGTTGCCCAGACGCGGACCAGGTGGAATATAGATTTCAGATGTTTCGTTACGTTGCTGGAATTCACGAGAGTTAAGCTCTTCGAAACGCTCCATACGTGCTTTGTTTTTCTTCTGCTGGCCTTTCGCATTTGAACGAACCCATTCAAGTTCTTTTTTCAATGCTTTAGCAAACGATTCTTCCTGCTTGTTCTCTTGTTCTAAACGCGCATTTTTCTGTTCCAGCCAAGAAGAATAGTTACCTTGGTAAGGAATACCATGTCCACGGTCAAGCTCCAGAATCCACTCGGCCACGTTATCAAGGAAGTAACGGTCGTGCGTAATCGCTACGATGGTGCCCGGGAAGTCTTTCAGGAAGCGTTCCAGCCAAGATACAGACTCTGCATCCAAGTGGTTAGTTGGTTCGTCGAGAAGCAGCATGTCTGGTTTAGACAGCAGTAAACGGCACAATGCAACACGACGGCGTTCACCACCTGAAAGCATGGTTACATCTGCATCCCATGCAGGCAGATTTAATGCTGCTGCAGCCTGTTCCAGCTGGTTATTCAGGTTATGCGCATCCCAAGTCTGGATAATTGCTTCCAGTTTTTCCTGCTCTTTTGCTAGTGCATCGAAGTCTGCATCTGGATCTGCATAGTCTGCAAATACCTGATCAAGGCGCTCTAATGCATCAAGTGCTTCACGTACGCCGTCTTCAACGTTGCCACGAACGTCTTTGGTTGGATCAAGTGGTGGTTCTTGCTCGAGGTAACCAATTTTGATACCCGGTTGCGCACGTGCTTCACCAGAGAAATCTTTATCTACGCCCGCCATAATACGAAGCAAAGTAGATTTACCTGCACCGTTCAGACCAAGCACACCAATTTTTGCGCCTGGGAAAAATGATAAGGAGATATCCTTGAGGATTTCGCGCTTTGGCGGAACCATCTTGGACACTCGGTTCATCGTATAAATATATTGGGCCACGTAGGACTCCTCAATTGAAAAACCAAATGGGGGAAGAAACAAACTCCCCCTGCTCAATCATGAGCGAAAAAATAATCGGCTATTATACGCAGAAAGTCTTCAAAACATAAGCCATTCACGTGAAGTTAATGCCTTGTTACAAGTTTAATCCTGTTTATTTTTCAAACAGCATTTCTAACACCTAAACTTGCATTATTTTATTGATGCTATATCGTTAATTAAGATATTCATTTGAATAAATATGCACTTTTCTTCATATTTCAAGTGCTAATATTTGAGCAGTTTCATTACAGCTAAAAACACAAGAAGACCAACGATCATGACTTATAAAGCAGAAACTTTAGCGATTCACGCAGGCTATAGCCCGGAACCTACTACTAAAGCTGTTGCGGTTCCCATTTATCAAACCACCTCATATGCCTTTGACAATACTCAGCACGGTGCAGACCTGTTTGACCTGAAAGTTCAGGGCAATATTTATACCCGCATCATGAACCCTACCACAGCGGTGCTAGAACAACGTATTGCAGCTCTGGAAGGTGGTATTGGTGCGCTGGCTTTAGCTTCGGGTATGGCTGCGATTACCTATGCGATTCAGACCATTGCTGAAGCGGGTGACAATATTGCTTCGGTGTCTACTTTATATGGCGGCACTTATAACCTGTTTGCACATACCCTGCCTAAACAAGGGATCGAAGTTCGTTTCTTTGACTATCAAGATCCGGAAGCATTACGTGGCCTAATTGATGACAAGACCAAACTGGTTTTTGTGGAATCAATTGGTAACCCGCTGGGTAATATTATTGACCTCGAAGCGATTTCCAAAATTGCCCATGAATATGGCGTACCAGTCATCGTTGATAATACGGTTGCCACCCCAGTCCTACAGAAATCTTTTGATTTCGGTGCCGACATCGTGGTGCATTCACTCACCAAATACATTGGCGGTCATGGGAATTCGATCGGCGGTATTATCGTGGATAGTGGCAAGTTCCCATGGGGTCAACATGCCGAGCGTTTCCCTGCTCTGAATACACCTGATCCGAGTTATCATGGTGTGAATTATATTGAAGCTTTAGGTGAAGCGGCGTATATCGCGCGTGCTCGTGTCGTACCTCTGCGTAATACCGGGGCAGCGATCAGCCCGCAAAATGTATTTTTAATTCTGCAAGGCTTGGAAACTTTGAGCCTGCGTATGGAACGTCATACCGAAAATGCGCTGAAGGTTGCAGAATATTTGCAGCAGCATCCGAAAGTAAAATGGGTCAATTATGCCGGGCTGAAAGATCATCCGCAGCATGCTTTGGCACAAAAATATGTGAAAGGTAAACCGTCTGCCATTCTGACTTTTGGTGTAGAAGGTGGCCGTGAAGGCGGTGCCCGTTTTATTGATGCCCTGCAACTGTTCACCCGTCTGGTCAATATTGGGGATGCGAAGAGTCTGGCCTGCCACCCGGCAACGACCACCCACCGCCAGCTCAATCCTGAAGAGCTTAAATCAGCAGGTGTGAGTGAAGATATGGTTCGTTTATCGATCGGGATTGAACATATTGATGACCTGATTGCGGATCTGGAACAGTCTCTCGCAGCAGTTTAAGCGCCATTTTAAAGCAGAAAACTCCAGCAAAAATGCTGGAGTTTTTTTATTTATTTTTTTGAATACAATCACTTGCTTTGTGATTTATTTTCATGATAAAAATCAATTGAAACGGCGAACACAAATAGAGCAATTACTCTAATTTTTATTTTATTTTCAATAATTTAATGTATAGATTTTCTTAAATAATTAGTTATCATATTAGTACTCATCTTCGCTCTTATCTCTGTTAGAGCCATCTTTGATTTTTTAATAAAAATAATTTGAACGCAGTCTTCAAATTAGGGATAACAAACGTGAAAACTAGACTACAGAAACAATTGGAAAAACGTATTGCAGGTAAAACTGTCCTTATTACAGGCGCATCCAGTGGTATAGGTTTAACGACGGCACATCAGCTGGCAGATGCTGGCGCACATGTTTTACTGGTCGCGCGTACCAAAGACACCCTAGAACAAGTAAAAAAAGAAATTGAATCCAAAGGCGGTAAAGCTTCGGTATTTCCATGTGATCTCAACAATATGGAATCCATTGATGAAGTGTCCAAACAGATTATTGCTTCAGTCGACCATATCGATATCCTGATTAACAATGCGGGCCGCTCGATTCGCCGTGCAGTGCATGAATCAGTGGATCGTTTTCATGATTTTGAACGTACCATGCAGCTAAATTATTTTGGTGCAGTGCGCCTGGTGATGAATATCCTGCCGCAAATGATGATTCGCCGTGCAGGTCATATCATTAATATCAGCTCGATTGGTGTATTGGCGAACGCCACCCGCTTCTCGGCTTATGTCGCATCTAAAGCGGCACTGGATGCTTTCAGCCGCTGTCTGTCTGCAGAAGTCCATTCACATAAAGTTGCAATCACTTCAATTTATATGCCTTTGGTTCGTACACCAATGATCGCACCGACCAAGATCTATAAATATGTGCCTACCCTGTCTCCGGAACAGGCAGCTGAACTGGTTGCTTATGCGATTGTGAAACGTCCGAAGAAAGTCGCAACCAATTTGGGACGTCTGGCTTCGATTACCTATGCGATTGCACCAGACATCAACAATGTCCTGATGTCGATCGGTTATAACCTGTTCCCAAGCTCTTCAGCATCAGTGGGTCAGCCGCAAAAACTGAACTGGGTGCAAAAGGCCTATGCGCGGATCTTCCCGGGCGAGCATTGGTAATTTCTTCAAGAATATTTCGGCCGCCTAAGGGCGGCTATTTTATTTCTGCACTTTAGAGATTCAACCGCTCAGGTTTATAATCTGAATGTGCCTAACGACACATCCTGTCTTTTCAGGTACAGATTTTTGCCGCAAATGCGACGAGATCACGTACACTATGGACGGATATTTCCTATCCATCTTTTTATATTCTGATTCAATTAATGGAAACCCTTATGAACAACGTGCAATGGCTCGATGAAGTAAAATTTAACGAACAAGGTCTGATCCCTGCCATTGCCCAGCACCATCAAACTGGTCGTGTATTGATGGTCGCCTGGATGAATCGTGAAGCGCTGGCTTTAACTGCTGAAAAAAATCAGGCGGTATATTTCTCCCGTTCACGTAACAAGTTATGGCATAAGGGTGAAGAATCTGGTCATTTCCAGACTGTGCATGAAATCCGTCTGGACTGTGATGCGGACGTGATTATTTTACAGATTGAACAGCATGGTGGTATTGCCTGCCATACCGGCCGTGAATCATGTTTCTATCGTAAACTGACACCGAATGGCTGGGAAATTGTGGATGCACAAATTAAAGATCCAGCAGCAATCTATGGTGAAAAATCAACAAATCCACATACCCTTGCTATGAATGCCTCAACTGCTCAGTCTGAACAGGTTGAAGTATTATCATACTTGGGCGAGATGATGGCAGAGCGTAAGAAAGCTGATCCGGAATCCTCTTATGTGGCCAAGCTGTACCATAAAGGTTTAAACAAGATTCTGGAAAAAGTCGGTGAAGAAAGCTTTGAAACCGTGATCGCGGCTAAAGATTTCAAAACTGAAGCCTCTGAAGACAACAAGAATGACCTGATCTATGAAGTAGCTGATCTGTGGTTCCATACCATTGTCATGCTTGGTTATTTTGACCTTGATCCACAACTGGTCCTGAATGAACTGGCACGCCGTCAGGGTCTATCCGGTCTGGTTGAAAAAGCCAATCGTCAACATTAAGTCGTGAATGAATCTACCTGTGTCTGATCTGCAAAAACCCAAAGCGACCTATGAGCAGGCCACTGCCATTGATAACGCACGTCTGGGAAAATCTTTTAAAGTCATTGCCTATGCGGGCACAGGTAAAACTACGACCCTGCAAATGATCAGTGATGCCATGCCGGAACGGCGCGGCATGTATCTGGCGTTTAATAAGTCCATTGCCTCAGAAGCACAAAACAAGTTTCATCGGGGTGTGGACTGCCGAACGTTTCACTCCCTGGCTTTTCGCAGTGTTCCACGTGGAGTCACGGATAAACTACGCCTACCGCGTTTAAGTCCAAGCTTTATTGCCAAAGAATATCGCCTTGAACCGATGACCTTGCGCCGGATGATGGGCGGACGTTATGAAAAATATGTACTGATGCCTTCGCGTCTGGCCAGTCTGGTCGCGAATGCAGTTGGCTATTTCTGCTCAACCAGTTCGCAATATCCCGCCCCGCGACATATTCAGGCACCGAGCTGGCTACACCCAGATGATATTGAAGCATTGCAAAAGAAACTTTATCCAGCAGTTGAACGGCGTTGGTTAGAGTCAATTGATCCCAATCATCAGGCCGGGATTGGGCATGATATTTACCTGAAACTTTGGGCATTGTCTGAGCCCAATATTCCTGCCGACTATGTGCTGTTTGATGAAGCACAGGATGCCGACCCACTGATGCTGGGAATTTTGCTGAAACAGCGTAGCACTCAGGTCATCTATGTCGGCGATGCGCATCAGCAGATTTATGCCTGGCGTGGCGCAGTGAATGCCATGCAGCAGCTGCCGCTACCCGAATCTCGTCTGACCACTTCATTCCGTTTCGGGCCTGAAATTGCGTTAAATGCCAATGCGATTTTGGGAGCATTGAATGAAACCGTGCCCCTACTCGGTAATCCGCACTTAAACTCCAAAGTCGTCAATAAACCGCACACTAAATTACGCGATGCGATTCTATGCCGGACCAATGCGCGTGCTATGGAACTATTACTTGCCGGTTTAGTACGTGGCGATAAAGTCAGCCTGCAAGCCGATCATGTCAAATTAAACCGTTTTGTTGATGCCGCTGCGATGCTGAAACAGGGCAAACGTGTGGTTGATGTACCTGAACTGGCCTGGTTTAATTCCTGGCATGATGTACACGAATACTGTGAGACCAATGAAGGCAGTGATATCAAGCCTTTAGTCAAACTGGTTGATGAACATGGTACTGATCCCCTGAAAACTGCTCTCGCCAAAATCACGCCGATTGGGCAAGCGGACTACATCATCTCTACCGCACATAAGGCCAAAGGTCTGGAATGGGATCGCGTTCATATTGAAGATGATTACCAGTTCAAGCTGAATGAGAAAGACCATAAAATTAGTGACGAAGAGTTACGTCTGCTGTACGTGGCCTGTACTCGTGCTAAAGTAAGCTTAAATATTCATCACATTTATGACCTCATTCAACAACTGAAAATCAGGATGCCACAGTCACTGCGCCAAGCCGTTGGCTAAGGTAAAACATAGATGTAAAAATCACGCTACAGGTGATCCATGCACATCGAAAAAATACAACTCAAACATGCTCTGCACTTTTCTAATATCCAGCTCGATTTTGATCTGCAAAAAACACCTGTGACTTTAATTCTGGGTGATCAGGGTTCGGGTAAAACCACCTTGCTGCGCTTGAGTTATCAGGCTTTGACCTGGTTTTCTGCACGTTTTCGCGACTTGCGTACCGCAGGTTTAAGTATGCTGGATCAGGATATCCTGCAAAATCGTCTGCAATCCAAAATTGATATCCAGGTGCATTTTCCTGATGATTTGGGATCATTGCCTGAATCAGCACAGGGAGAAGCAGCCCCTGCCCAATCCTGTTCCTGGCAGTTATATAAAACCTTAAATAGTCAGGGCATTGGCTTTGCCAAAGCGGAAACCCAGCAACTCGATGCCATGGTGAATCTCTATCAAAAGGCAAGACAACATGACCCTTTGCTCGGTCTGCCTATGGTCGCCTATTATCCGGCTGAACGCTTCGTCAATGAAATCAATATACTCAGCAAAAATAATCAGGCCATTTTTCAGACTGCGCATGCCTATGAAATTACCGCCATTCCCTTTACGACTTTTGCACGTTTCTTTGAATGGTTTCGTGAAATCAGTGATATTGAAAATGCACAAAGTGCCAAGATCATTGACCAGATTCTAGATCAGGCGCTACAGCAATCGGATGATATACAGGCAGATCAGCTGGTCCAGCAAATTGAAAAAGCTAAAGCACATATGCATACACCGAGCCTGACTGCCTTGCGTGAAGCTTTATCCATTGTACTACCAGAACTTAGCCAGATTTATCTGGACTACCAGCCCAAGCTGCAATTGATGGTGCGTTATCAGGATCACACCTTTAGCTTTCAGCAGTTGTCGAGCAGTATCCGGAACTGGATTGCACTGGTGGGAGATGTTGTACGGCGCCTTTGTCTGCTTAATCCGCACAGCTTATTTCCCTGTCAGGAAGGTACTGGCATTTTACTGATTGATGAAATTGATCATCAACTGGATCAGGACATGGCCGCCGTCATTTTACCGCGTCTGCATCAGGCGTTTCCTAACTTGCAGATTATTGTGACTGGAAACCGGCCGGAATTGCTGGAGCAGGCTCAGGATTTTCAGTGTCTAAAACTGGAAAATAAACAGTTGCATCCCATCCATCTAAATCCAATGCAGGTTCAGTATGATCATTTTTATGCAGAGTTGCCGCTTGAGATGAGCCAAAATCATTCAGATATAGAAAAAGTTGAAGATGCACTTCAGGAACCAGAAATAGTCAACTTGACGGCTCAGTCTGTTTTGCAACTGATTCAGGAACAGCTAAGCACAGAACAGCAGCAAGAACTTTTACAACTGTTGAGTCAGGATAATTCACAAAGCCTGCCTCAATCTTCTTAACTAGTGCTGAAACGATAATGCAATTTAAAAATTAAAATCAGGATGCAAGAATAGGTTTTGATTTTCTGCATTTCTGATCAAGAAGTTATAAATTTTTATCAATAAATGCAGGGAGTTTGATCTTTATTTTCGGTCAAATTTGTACGAGATGTTCAAGCATGCACCCCATATCAAAACCAAGCTTACGTATAATCTACAAGTTCTACATAAAAACATTGATGTTGTGGTTATCCTGTAATATGATCGGTTTTACTTGCAATTTTCGTTGTAAAATCGGAATTTGCTATCGTTTATAAGTTGCGCAATACAACTGTTTTATTCTGTTTGAATATCATTCTGGCTTTCAAGATCGAGAAGTTTTGGGTCGCTCTTTGCGGTCCTGTAATCCTTGAAAGATAAAGATTCACCCTAGGTTGACCTTAACCTATATCACGACAATGGATACGAGTGTGCTGCCAATTATTATATTGTTACCGTTAGTATTAGGCACAACCCTTGTCTCGTGGCTGAAGCAATTTTCACGCGGGGTAACGGCTTTAGGAGCAATTGCCGTCAGCCTCAGCAGTTTCTTATTACTGTTGAGTCAGGCGCCTGCTGTATTTAATGGAACGGTAATTACCCAGACCTGGTCCTGGCTACCCCAGCTTGGAATCGACTTCAGTTTCCGGCTGGATGCTTTGGGCATGCTGTTTGCTCTGCTGATTAGTGGAATTGGTACCCTGATTTATATCTATGCCTATTACTATCTCAGTCCTAAAAACTCCCTGAGTAAACTCTATTTCCTGCTGATGCTGTTTATGGCAGCGATGCTCGGCATTTCCTTGTCTAATAATCTTCTGATTCTCCTGATTTTCTGGGAACTCACCAGTATTTCTTCCTTCCTGCTAGTTGGTTACTGGAGCAATTACGAAGCGGCCCAACGCGGCTCACGCATGGCTCTAACCATTACCGGCATGGGCGGCTTATCTATGCTGGGTGGTTTTATTCTGCTCGGACAGATGACGGGTACCTATCAGATCGACCAGATCCTGATGATGGGCGAACAGATTCAGGCACATGCCCTATTTGTACCGACATTATTATTAATTTTACTCGGTGCTTTTACCAAAAGTGCGCAGTTCCCGTTTCACTTCTGGTTACCAAATGCCATGGCAGCACCGACGCCGGTGTCTGCCTATCTGCACTCTGCCACCATGGTCAAAGCGGGCCTGTTTTTAGTCGCACGTTTATTGCCGATTTTTGCAGGCGCGGCACTGTTCCATAATATTGTTACTTTTATCGGGTTATTTACCCTGTGTGTGGCAGCGTTCTTTGCCATCTTTAAAGAAGATCTGAAAGGTCTGTTGGCCTATTCAACTATTAGCCACTTGGGCCTAATCATGTGTCTGCTGGGTATTGGCTCACCACTAGCCGTCGCAGCAGCAATTTTCCATATCATTAACCATGCAACCTTTAAAGCTGCCCTGTTCATGATTGCCGGGATCATTGATCATGAATCCGGTACCCGGGATCTGCGAAAATTGTCTGGTCTTTGGCAAATGCTGCCTTTCACCGCAACACTGACCATGATCACCGCCGCCTCCATGGCAGGTATTCCATTCACCAATGGTTTCTTGTCCAAGGAAATGTTCTTTACCGAACTGGTCGCAAACTTAAGTGGCCCAGTCATGGTCGGTGCTGCTATTGCAGGAACACTGGCCGGGATTTTCGCTGTCGCCTATTCGATTCGTCTGGTACATGGCGTATTTTTTGATGGCCCCTTAGGTCAGCAAGTCCCAAATAAAGATGCGCATGAGCCGCCATTCGGTATGCGTGCACCAGCTATTTTATTAGCTTTCCTGTGTATTGCAGTTGGTTTGTTACCAGGATTACTGGTCGAAAAGATTGTAAATAGCACTACACAAGCGTCAACCCAGAATTTCGCCTTTGAAGGTACTCACCTCGCCCTTTGGCACGGTATTAATCTGCCTTTGGTGATGAGTATCATCGCGATATTCGGCGGTGCAATTTTCTATTTTGCACTGGCCAAAGGCGGTGCGATCCGGGAAATTGATCTGGATCCAAAACTGGGCAAACTGCAAGGCCGTGTACTGTTTGATCTGCTCCTGAAAAATCTGTTACTGAATTCAAGACGTTTCCGCCGTGCGACTGAAAATGGCAAATTGCAAAGTTACATTTTGTGGATTGTGCTGTTTACCATTGGTCTGGTGGGCTATCCACTCGTCGTCAATGGGATCGACACCGGTAGCCGCGAACTGACCCATGCTCCAGTGCTTGCCATCGTTCTATGGTTACTGCTGTTCTCTGCCTGCTGGATGATGCTGTGGTTCCATCATGAACGGATTAAAGCCATCCTGATCAGCGGTGCAGTCGGTCTGGTCGTTACCATGGTTTTCATTGGTTTTTCGGCACCCGATCTGGCTTTGACCCAGATTACAGTCGATGTAGTAACGACGGTTCTGCTACTAATGAGCCTGTCACTCCTGCCACAACTCACACCTTATGAATCCAGCCCGACCCGACGCTGGCGAGATGCAGTGATTGCGGTCTGCGGGGGTCTAGGAATTGCAACAGTTGCCTGGCTAGTTATGACACGTGACCATAATTCAATTTCCTGGTTCTTCATCCAACAATCGATTCCGCTTGGTGGCGGTACAAACGTCGTCAACGTAATTCTGGTCGATTTCCGTGGTTTCGATACCTTTGGCGAGATTACCGTACTCGGGATTGCCGCCATTGGTGTACTAAGTCTGATGGATGGTATGCGTGCTCATGGCACCACCATTACCCAAGGCCTGACTTACCGTTTTAACCCCTCCCCTTTGATGCTAAGAATTACTGCATCATGGATTTTGCCGGTAGCACTGGTGGTGAGTCTGTATATCTTTATGCGCGGCCATAATCTTCCGGGTGGCGGTTTTATTGCCGGTCTGGTCACCTCATTGGCTTTGATCATTCAATACGTTGCCATTGGTCAGGATCATGCAGAAAAAATGCTGGGAGCTAAATCTGGACGTCTCTATGAAATCTGGATTGGCGTCGGCCTGACTATTGCTGGCCTGACTGGCATCGCAGCCTGGTTCTGGTCACGTCCTTTCCTGACCAGTGCCCATATTCATGTTCATCCACCATTACTTGGCGATATGCATCTGGCTTCTGCCGCGCTATTTGATGTCGGTGTCTATGTCACCGTAGTCGGGGCGACCATGCTGATGATTTCCGTTCTGGGTGACTCCCGTCACTCAAGTATGACTGGCCCAGTACCAAGAGGATAATAGAATGATTAGTTTAGAACTTTTATTAGCCTCAGCAATTGGCCTACTCACTGCCACCGGGATCTATCTGATTCTGCGGGCACGTACCTTTCCGGTCGTCCTTGGACTGGCCATGATTGGTTATGCAGTGAACCTGTTTTTATTTGCCATGGGCCGTATTCAGATGAATTCGCCTGCAGTGCTTACCGAAGCCACGCAGGTCACCGATCCTTTACCTCAGGCGCTAGTGCTGACCGCCATTGTAATCGGTTTTGCTACCACCGCCTTTATTGTACAGCTGGCCTTACGTAGCCGTTATGAATCAGGAACAGACCACGTTGATTCCAAAGAAGAGATACCGCAACATGACCCACGTGAGGATGAGCCGTAATGACTGATCTTCTCAACTTCTTGAATCAACACACCCCTATTTTCAGTATTCTTTTACCGGCGTTTACTGCCTTTATTTTAGTACTGTTAGGTAACCCAGGTTCCGGTTCTCTGATTACCGACTGGCGTCAGCCTTGGCGTCGTGGCGTGAGTCATATTTCGACCCTATTGGGTTTGATTATGGCGATTGGCTATCTGATCAATAGCAGCCAAGGGCAAATTAGTGTCTACACTTTAAGTGAATGGGCCGCCCCTTTTGGTATTGTGCTGGTCCTGGACCAGCTCTCTGCCTTGATGCTGGTACTGACCTATACACTCGCTTTGCCAATCGTTTGGTATGCCAGCAAAGAATGGGATATTCGCGGGCGCTATTTCCACGCCATGGTCCATTTTCTGTTAATGGGGCTTAGTGGTGCCTTCCTAACCGGTGACTTGTTTAACCTGTTCGTGTTCTTCGAGATCTTGTTAATGGCATCCTATGTTCTACTTTTGCATGGGCAAGGCAAGGCACGCTTCCAGCTCGGTGTGCATTATGTGGCTATTAACCTGCTCGCTTCTGCCATGTTCCTGATCGGACTCGGGATGATTTATGGCAGTGTCGGCAGCCTGAATATGGCTGATGTTGCTCGTCTGATGCCAACTCTGGCAGGTGACGAACATAAGCTTGCCGTTGCAGGCGGACTGATGCTATTTGTGGTGTTCGGGATCAAGGCTGCCATGTTACCGGTAGGCCTGTGGCTTCCTAAAACGTATGCTGTTGCAACTACTCCGGTGGCTGCCCTGTTTACCATCATGACCAAAGTCGGGATCTACGCAATTATCCGGGTCAATGGCACCGTATTTGATGATGAATATAGCCACCAGATCCTGATGAACTGTCTGCTGGTCATTGGGGTGATTACTTCACTGTATGGCGCATTTGGTGCCATTGGGACTGAACGTTTACGCCGTTTCGTCGGCTTTATGATTCTGTCTTCGGTCGGCACCATTCTGATTGCGATTGCCATGAACAGCACCCAAGCCTGGGCAGGTGCCTTGTACTATATGGTGCACAGTACCCTGATTGGCGCAGCCTTTTATATCCTGTGTGGCTGGATTACTTCACAACGCGGTGAATTTAAAGATCACTTTAAAATTGCACCACAGATGAAACAGAATACTTTGGTTTCTATTGTGTATTTCATCATTGCCTTGATGATGGCCGGCTTGCCACCTTTCAGTGGCTTCTTCGGTAAAGTGTTTATCCTGCAAGCTTCAGGACAGTCTGAGCATCAAATGCTGATTATCTTTACGGTTCTACTGGTCAGCTTACTGAGTATTCTAGCTTTTACCCGGGTCGGTTTTATTCTGTTCTGGCGTTCAAGCCGACCGGAACAGGATGAAAATTCTGAAGAATTCAGCAAATATGAAGCCTTACCCAGCAAGGCACCAGCACGAAATGACCGGGTCATTTATCTGTTATTGCTCAGTCTGACAGCCTATGTTGTTTTTGCTGCACCGATTTATCAATATAATTATCAGACCGCAGCACAGATTAAGACCAATCCGATTTATGAAGCAGCATTATTAAAACGTGATGCTGAAGGTAAGTTCATCAGTGTACAGCCATTTGATCCGGGTTATTTACCAGAAACCAAATACGGTGGTGAAACGCCTGATCCAAATGCGCACCTGATTCCTTATGTCATTTCAGAAAATACCTTAAATGGCGATCATATTTCTGAATTTAAACAGCGTCAGATTGATAAGCAGTATATTGAACAGAACAAATACGACGACAATCAACTTAAACCGGCGGAGGGACTTTAATGGCTGAATCATTACTTCAACGCTGGTTCCCACATCCTTTCGTTTCGGTCATTGTGGCGATGAGCTGGATCATGCTGGCCCATAATATGGAAGCCGGCACACTCCTTATGTCAATATTTCTGGCGATCTTGATTCCGAGAATGGTCGCCCCTTTTATTGATTACACACCGAATATCCGGTGGGTGCCAGCGATGCGCCTGTTTTGGGTCGTTGTTTGGGACATCATTGTCGCTAATATTAAAGTCGCGATTCTGGTGCTAGGGCCAACTAAAAATCTGCATCCAAAATGGTTTCGTGTTCCTCTAGATACCGAGCATGAAGAAGTAAATACGTTGCTGGCAATGATTATTACCACAACACCAGGTACAGTCTCTGCGGGGATTGATCAGGATCGTGGCGATATTCTGGTGCATGCTTTAAGTACGGATGATGAAGAGGCCGAAATTGAAACTATTAAACAGCGCTATGAACAACCATTGATTAAAATTTTTAGCGCACAATCAGGAGCTGAAGCATGACCATTCTGCCTTATGCATTGCTGATTTGTCTGGGTGCTGTCACGATCTCCATGTTACTGTGTCTGATCCGGCTGGTTATGGGCCCATCAATCGTTGACCGTCTGCTGGCACTGGATACCCTATTTTTAAATGCAACCTGTCTGGTGGTGATTCTGGGAATCTACTGGAGCAGCACTTTCATGTTTGAAGGTGCCCTACTGGTGGCCATGCTGGGCTTTGTTTCTACCGCTGCCCTTGCCCGCTATTTCACCACTGGCCATGTCATCGACTAGGAGTTTTTAAATGCCTTTGATTTTAGAAATACTAGTTTCGATTTTTTTATTGATTGGCGCGTTTTTTATGCTGGTGGGTGGTATTGGAATGATACGTCTACCTGACCTGTTTATGCGTCTGCATGCACCGACTAAATCCAGTACCTTAGGCCTGGGAAGCTTTCTGATCGCTTCTATTATTTTTTCGGCTATCTATGGTCGTTTAGGTTTTGCTGAAGTACTGATTACCCTGTTTGCCTTCATTACTGCACCGGTATCTGCCAACCTGATGGCGCAAGCGGCCTTGCATTTACGTTTGCGCTCGATGAGTGGTGAAGTGCCAGAAACACTAGAACGTCCATTGCCTTGGCAGAAAACCCGCCGTCGTGCATTTTATGAAAAGAAAATGAATGACCAGGATTCAAAGTAATAGTTAGCCAGTTCTACTTAAAAGTTCAACAATAAAAAAGCCACCCTAAGGTGGCTTTTTTATTGCGCTTTATAAAAGCTTATTCTTCATCTTTCTTGTCTTCAGCAGGAGGTAAATCCTTCACTGCTTCAGCAATCAGACCAAACATATAGTTACCATATGCATTGGTTTTGTCGTAATGGAAACGTAGACGAGGTGTAATACGTGTCTTGATTCGACGACTCAGTTCATGGCGCAGGAACCCGGATGCCTTATTCAGGACATCGAGTGTTTCTTTATTTGCCGCTTCACTTTGCTCATCACCAAGTTCACGACCCATTACTGTGACATAAACTTCTGCATATCCTAAGTCTGGGCTCACCTTCACGGCTGAGATGGTCACCAGACCACCCAGACGTGGATCTTTCAGCTCCTGACGGATCAGTTCAGACAACTCGCGTTGTACCGTATCCGCCATACGCTTCAGACGTTGACTACCCGCCATTAAAGACTCCGTTTAATCAATTGCACATCATACACTTCGATCTTGTCGAGAGGTTTGATGTCTTTATAGCCTTTCACCGCAAGACCACATTCCATACCGGCACGAACTTCTTCCACCACTTCTTTGTAGCGACGAAGAGATTCTAGCTCGCCCTGGAAGATCACCACGTCATCACGTAATACGCGAATCGGTTTGTTACGGTGTAATACGCCTTCAAGTACCATACAGCCTGCTGCAGCACCAAATTTGCTTGAATGGAACACTTCACGTACTTGAGCAACACCCAAGATGGTTTCACGGTGTTCAGGAGCCAGCTTACCGCTCATCGCTGCTTTCACGTCATCAATCAATTGATAGATCACTGAGTAGTAACGAATGTCGATACTGTCTGCGTCTGCTTTTTGACGTGCAGTATTGTCGGCACGTACGTTAAAGCCAAGAAGAACCGCTTCTGAAGATTCAGCAAGCGTTACGTCAGATTCAGTAATCGCACCAACACCAGAACCAATGATACGTACTTTTACTTCATCCGTTGAAAGCTCAGCCAATGCAACATGCAGCGCTTCCAATGTACCGCGTACATCAGTTTTCAATACCACATTGACGATTGGCACATCTTTTTTGCCCATAGACGCCATGATGTTTTCAAGACGCATTGCAGATTGACGTTCAAGACGTTTTTGACGTTCACGATCCATACGCGCATCGGCAACTTCACGTGCTTTCTTCTCGTCATTCACAACAAGAACTTCGTCACCTGCCATCGGCGCTTCTGGAAGACCCAGAATTTCGACTGGAATCGAAGGACCTGCAGACTTGATACGTTTACCGTTTTCATCGGTCATGGCACGAACGCGGCCATAAGATGAACCAGCAAGTACCAGGTCACCCACTTTCAGCGTACCGTTTTGAACCAGAATAGAAGTCACTGCACCGCGGCCTTTATCAACACGCGCTTCAATCACAACACCTTGTGCCGCACCTTCTTCAGACGCCTTCAATTCAAGCAATTCAGACTGAATTAAAATCAGGTCAAGAAGTTCATCAATACCGGCACCAGTATGTGCAGATACTTTCGCTACAGGAACGTCACCGCCCCATTCTTCAGGTACGATTTCTTTGGTGGTCAATTCGTTCAATACGCGATCTGGATCAGCTGAGTCTTTATCCATCTTGTTGATTGCAACAATGATTGGCGTACCCGCTGCACGTGCGTGATCGATTGCTTCTGCAGTTTGTGGCATCACACCATCATCTGCTGCAACAACCAGGACTACGATATCAGTCGCTTTGGCACCGCGTGAACGCATTGCAGTAAACGCTGCGTGTCCCGGAGTATCCAAGAAGGTGATAATACCTTTATCAGTTGTTACATGATAAGCACCGATATGCTGGGTAATACCACCTGCTTCGCCTTGCGCCACTTTGGCACGACGAATACGGTCTAGAAGCGATGTTTTACCATGGTCAACGTGACCCATGATCGTAACAACTGGCGCACGAGTGGTTTGCGCACCACGAGCTTCTTCAGCCTGTTCAAGCAGGTTATCTTCAACTGCAGTTTCAGAAACCAGTACCGGGTTATGACCCATTTCTTCAACCACAAGTGCCGCGATTTCCTGATCGATTGCCTGGTTTTGAGTAACCAGTTCACCCATTTTCATCAGTGACTTGATGACTTCACGAACCTTAACCGCCATTTTCGCAGCAAGGTCAGCAACGACAATCGTTTCACCGATTTCAACGTCATAAACCTGTTTTTTCACTGGCTTTTCAAAACCATGCTTGTTCGCTTGGCTAGATTTCAAACCACGTTTGTGTGAGTTATCACGGAAAGACTGCTCTTCACCACGACGACCACCTTTTTTCGGTGAACGTGTATTTGAAGTGTTAGTACCACGTTTAATTTCGCGGTCTTCTTTCGCAAATGAGTCTTCATATGCCTGGCCAACCAGACCAGCAGCAAGTGGAGAATCATCAATCACACGAATAGTTGCAGTGGTATCTTCAGAAGAATACTTCGACGCCATCTTGCGCATTTGCTCAAGGGTGCGTTGTTGTGCTTCTTCAGCTGCCTTACGACGTGCTGCTTCTTCAGCTGCTTTTAATTGAGCGGCTTGAGCTTCACGCGCTTTTTTCTGTTCTGCTGTTTCAACTTGTTTAACCGCTGCTTTCACAATCGGTTTATTAGTTGATTTGCGTTTTACCACAACAGCTGCTTTAGGTGTTTCCTGTTTCTCAGTTTCTTGTTTCTGAGCTGCACGCATTGCTTCTAGCGCTTTGCTTGCATTGTTTGTACCTGATTTAGGTGCATCAGCAGGTTTTTTAGCTGGTGCTGACTTCTGTTCAGCTTCTGCTTTCGCTTGCTGTTCAGCTTGAGCCTTCGCTAAAGCTTCTGCTTTAATTTGTTCCGGGTCTGGCTTGACGAATGTATGTTTCTTGCGAACTTCTACATTAATCGTTTTCGCCTTACCTGAAGTACTTGCCACTTTAGCAGTACTGGTCGTTTTACGTTTCAACGTGATTTGTCCTGCATGGCCATCTGAACCTTGTGTCTTTTTCACATGATTCATTAAGCGATCTTGTTGTTCGGTGGTAATAATATCGTCAGCTTTACGCTGTGGTAAACCTGCCTCACGAACCTGCTCTAGGAGCTTATCAACATGGCGACCCACGCTGAGTGCTAACTCTTTAATCGACTTGTCCGTCATATACTACCTCCTAGTTAAACCATGATTCGCGCGCTTTCATAATAAGTTGACCGGCCTTCTCAGCACCGAGACCTTCGATATCTTCGATATCATCAGTCGCTTGGTCAGCTAAGTCATCTACGGTTACCACACCACGAGCTGCGAGAGCTTGCGCGATCTCTGCTGTCATGCCTTCCATTGCAACAAGTTCTTCACTTGGCGCTTGTACGTTTTCTTGCTGTTGTAATGCATCAGCAAGTGCAATTTCTTTCGCACGGCTTTGCAGTAGTTCAACCAGTTCCGCATCCAGTTCGATTTCATCAAACGTTTCTGGCGGTACGTAAGCAATTTCTTCAAGCGAGGTGAAGCCCATTTCTACCAACGCCATCGCCAAATCTTCAGCAATATCCAGACGTGTAACAAACATGTCCAGATATTTTTGTGCTTCGCTTTGCTGACGTGCGTAGTACTCTTCTTCCAGCATCATGTCCAGCTTATAGCCAGTCAGTTCAGATGCCAGACGAACGTTTTGACCTTGTGAACCAATTGCGCGAGCTAGCTGATCACTAGTCGCGAAAATGATGTCTGCAGTACGTGCATCTTCATCGATGACAATACTAGATACATCTGCTGGTTCTAATGCACTTGCGATATATTGCGCAGGATCATCCGACCAAACCACCACATCAATACGCTCGCCATTGAGCTCTTGCTGTACAGCCTGGATACGTGTACCACGCATACCAATACAAGCACCCACCGGGTCAATACGGTGGTCGTTGGTTTTCACTGCAATTTTAGCACGAACACCCGGTTGACGAGCTGCGGCCTTAATTTCAATGATTTCTTCAGAAATTTCAGGAATTTCTTTTTTCATCAATGCAATCAGCATTTCCGGTTTAGCACGTGACAACAATAATTGTGCACCACGGCCTTCACGGTTAACGCTATATAGAATCGCATTTACGCGTTGTTTCGGACGAAGGATTTCCTTCGGAATCATCTCTTCACGTGCCAGATACGCTTCTGCGTTGTCACCCAAGTCAATGATAAAACCATCTTTGGTTTGTTTTTTCACTTCACCGTAGATCAGCTCACCGACTTTAGATTCATAAGCATCAGCAACCAGTGCACGTTCTGCTTCACGGATCTTCTGTACAATCACCTGTTTCGCGATCTGGGCAGCAATACGACCGAAATCGATTGATTCTACTTCCAGTTCACGGATATCGCCAATCGACCATTGTGCCGGATCCACATCAGAGATCGCATCCTGACAAGCAGGCATTTCATGATCTTCATCAGCCACCACTTCCCATTGACGGAAAGTACGATAATCACCAGTTTTACGGTCAATTTCTACACGAAGACGAGCTTCTTCCGAGTGAGTCCCCTCGTAGAATTTCTTCTTAGTCGCTGCAACCAAAGCTTGTTCTAGCGCTTCAAAAATTGCTTCACGACTTACACCTTTTTCGTTACTAACCGTTTCAACGACGGTAAGAATTTCACGTGCCATAAGTCACCTATTCGTTCAGATTCTTATTAATTGAATTAATCTTGATAGACCAAGTTTGCTTTATCGATATTGTGACTGTCGATATCCAAAATCTGTTGCTTTTCTACTTCAACTTGAATCATTTCATTTTCAAGGTCGACTGCAACCAGTTTTGCCTGGAATTTACGACGGTTATCGACGGCACTGATCAAACGCAGCGCAACCGTTTGTCCGATATAATGAGCCATCTGCTCCAGCTGGAAGAATGGACGATCCCAACCTGGTGAAGACACTTCAAGCGAATATTCACCTGAGATTGGATCATGTACATCCAGGATCGCGCCGACTTGCTGTGTGACACGTACACAGTCCTGAACCCCAATACCACGACCCTGCTCTTCTTCGCCATCTTCATTGACAACAGGTGCTGCATTTTCATCGACCGGTTTGTCGATATAGATCCGTAATAATGAACGTTTGCCTTGTGGCAGGAATTCAATCCCCCACAGATTTACATCACAGGCTTCAACTGCTGGTGCAATCAAGTCCTGAAGTGCTTGAGTTTTATTTGATAGCTTCATTTACTCTCGTCATCTGGTGCGATTTTATGATCTATTTGACCACTACAAACCAATACAAACTATAGTAGTAGTGAAACATGGAGATTTGACCAAATATTGTCGACACTACACGATAGCCAATAAAAAAGGGCGTAAATCGCCCCAATTAATGCACAATTTGAACTTTTTTCAAATCCCACTGTGCAAAAAGGCCCACCATAGTTGTGAGCCTCTTTTAAGAAACTTGGTAGCGGGAGCTGGATTTGAACCAACGACCTTCGGGTTATGAGCCCGACGAGCTACCAGACTGCTCCATCCCGCATCAACGTGCAAAAATTATATACAAAAGATGCGAACTTTTCAATCACAACCACATCATTCTGCATATTTGTTATCTGTTACTGAAAAATTGGTAGCGGGAGCTGGATTTGAACCAACGACCTTCGGGTTATGAGCCCGACGAGCTACCAGACTGCTCCATCCCGCATCAGCATACAAATAACATTCAGCTTAATATTTTACACTAAACTGCCTTTAAAGTTTGCAGCTTTAAAGGATTGGTAGCGGGGGCTGGATTTGAACCAACGACCTTCGGGTTATGAGCCCGACGAGCTACCAGACTGCTCCACCCCGCAACAACATGCAAATAATTCTTCTCAACTTAAATCAGATTTAAGCTGCCTTTTAAAAGTTTGCGTCTTTAAAAAAGGATTGATTGGTAGCGGGAGCTGGATTTGAACCAACGACCTTCGGGTTATGAGCCCGACGAGCTACCAGACTGCTCCATCCCGCATCAACAGAAGTTTTTTTAGCTGCATACACCAACTTATATTCTGGATTATAAGTTGGTGCGGAAGGGGGGACTTGAACCCCCACGCCCGAAAGCACTACCACCTCAAGGTAGCGTGTCTACCAATTCCACCACCACCGCAGCTGTGACGCATTCTAGTCGCATCACTGAAAAAAAGAAAGGTTTAATTAAAATTATTCGGTCGTTTGTGGTGCAGTTGGTGAAGTTTCAACCGGTTGCGCAGGCGCAGTTGGTGCTGATTGAATTGACGATAAACTGTACGCATTCGTGGTTTGTTTCTTGGCAAGAATCGCCAAAGTAATACTGGTCACAAAGAACAATGCGGTAAAAACTGCCGTCAAACGGGTCATGAAATTACCCGAACCTGAGGCACCAAAGATCGTTGCCGCACCGCCGCCGCCAAATGATGCACCTGCATCCGCACCTTTACCATGCTGAACTAAAATCAAGACAATCATCAAAATCGCTAAGATAATATGTACTACCAGCACAAAAGTTTGCATGCTGAACTCCTAATTATTGTGTATTTGCAAATGCTTGAGCAATTTGATGGAACGACTCAGCATTGAGTGATGCACCACCCACCAATGCCCCGTTAATGTCAGGGCAGGCTGCTAACTCTACTGCATTTTCCGGTTTTACACTACCACCATATAAAATCGCCATAGTCGCAGCATAACCTGTAATCTGGCTCAAACCCTGACGGATCTGGGCATGCATGGCCTGCGCATCTTCTGGAGAAGCTGTTTTACCGGTACCAATGGCCCAGATTGGCTCATAAGCAATCACAATATTTTTCCACTGTTCATCTTCTACCACAGTCGCGATATCGCAAATCTGTTGGAGAACCACCGCTTCTGCCTGCCCTGCTTCACGCTGTTCCAGACTTTCGCCCACACAGTAAATTACGGTTAAACCGGCATTTAAGGCATTCTTGATTTTAGTATTTAAAATCTGTGAACTTTCAGCAAAAATTTCACGACGTTCAGAGTGCCCAATCAATACATAGTGAATCTGGCTATCAGCCAATAATTCAGCACTCACTTCCCCAGTATAAGCGCCTGTCCCTGCAATACGTGATACATCTTGTGCTACGGTATATACAGGGCGATTAGCAGAAGCAAATGCAGTTTGAATTTGAGTTAAGGCAAGGGTTGTCGGCGCCACACCCAAATGACATTTCTCTGTTGAAACTGGTGCAGACTCAAGCAAGTCTTTTAAATTCTGAACCAAAGCTTGGGCATCTGCCTGCATTGGATTCATTTTCCAGTTGCCCACCACCCAAGGGGTAATCGTCGAAACCGACATAAATAACCTATTTCACTGACATATCTTGAATTGGGCACATTCTACACGGAATTGTAAAATTTAAAGAATAGTTTTATTCATCCTATTTCTCAGTTTAGACTATTCAAAATGGTTATTTTTTGTTATCACTGAAAAAAATGCCCGGTTCTTCCGACCAGTTCAAGCTTTTACTGAATATCACGAAGATTGCAGCATTCTCAGCTATGGTATTTTTGTATAACAAACGTATAATTTTAGAATAGCAAATTAAAAAAATTGAATTGATAGGCATTTGAAGCATGACAGCATTGCAGGGGTCACCAAGATTTACGGGGTTTATTCGTCGCCTGGTCGATGAAGGGGTATTATCAGCTGAAGATATGCGGACTGCTTTAGCCAATGCCAAACAGGAAAAAACAGATATCGTGGCCTATTTGGTCAGTCATCATAATCTTTCCCCTACTACCATTGCTGAAACGATCTCAGTAGAATTTGGTGAGCCTCTATTTGATATTGGTGCTTATGATCCGGGACAAATCCTGCGTGAAGATATTGATGAAAAGCTGATTACCAAGCATCGTATTCTGCCAATTTATAAAAACGCCAATATTCTTTATGTCGCCACGAGCAATCCGACCAATATCGAAGCAACGGATGCCATCCGCTTTGCAACCAAACTGAATATCGAAACTGTTATTGTTGAACACAATAAACTTGAAAAACTGATTGAGCAAAACTTTACTGAAGAAAGTACTTTTGATTTTGATGATGATTTCGATCTGGATGTCGATGTCGACACAACCGATCCGACTCAAGAAGAAGACGAAAAAGACAAGGGTGAAGAAGCCCCTATTGTTAAATATATTAATAAGTTACTGATTGATGCTATTCGTATGGGCGCTTCGGATCTACATTTTGAACCTTATGAAAAAATGTATCGGGTGCGCTATCGTGTCGATGGGGTTTTACGTCAGATTGCAACCCCGCCCCTACAACTGGCAAACCGTTTGGCGTCGCGTTTGAAAGTCATGTCGCAGATGGACATTTCTGAGAAACGCGTGCCTCAAGACGGCCGTATTAAATTAAAGCTCTCAAAAAACAAAGCCATCGACTTCCGTGTTAACTCGCTCCCTACCCTGTTTGGCGAAAAACTGGTTCTACGTATTTTAGATCCGTCTAGTGCCATGCTAGGAATTGATGCTTTAGGTTATGAACCTGAGCAGAAAGAGTTATTCATGGAAGCCCTAGATAAACCGCAAGGGATGTTACTGATTACCGGTCCTACCGGTTCCGGTAAAACCGTATCACTTTATACGGGCTTAAACATCTTGAACCGTGAAGATACCAATATTTCTACTGCGGAAGACCCAGTCGAGATTAACCTGCAAGGGATTAATCAGGTGAACGTCAATAATAAAGTTGGCCTGACGTTTGCAGCTGCTTTAAAATCCTTTCTGCGTCAGGATCCTGATATTGTCATGGTCGGTGAGATCCGTGATCTGGAAACAGCTGAAATTGCAATCAAAGCAGCGCAAACAGGTCATATGGTGATGTCAACTCTGCACACCAACAGTGCTCCGGAAACTTTGACCCGTTTACGTAATATGGGCGTACCTTCTTTCAATATCGCGACTTCAGTCAATCTGGTGATTGCGCAGCGTCTGGCCCGTCGCTTGTGTTCACAATGTAAAAAACCGGCTGACATTCCAAAGCAAAGCTTACTGGAGATGGGCTTTACCGAAGCAGATTTACAAAGCCCTGAATTTCAGATTTATGAGCCAGTCGGCTGTAATGAATGTCGTGAAGGTTATAAGGGCCGGGTCGGTATTTATGAAGTTATGAAGGTAACACCTGAGATTTCAAGAATTATTATGGAAGATGGCAATGCCATTGAAATTGCTGAAGCTTCCGCACGTGCAGGATTTAACAATTTACGCCGATCAGGGTTAGTGAAGGTTATGCAGGGGGTGACTTCTTTACAGGAAGTCAATCGTGTAACCAGCGAATGATCGTGCTGAATATAAAATAAGGATAAAGCTATGGCAGCAGTAAAAAAAGGCCAGATGACACCGATCTTCAGTTATGAAGGGGTTGATCGCAAAGGCGCCAAGATCAAGGGGGAATTGCCGGCACGAAATATGGCCTTGGCAAAAGTGAACTTGCGCAAACAAGGCATTACGATCAAAACCATCCGGGAAAAGAAAAAAAATATTCTCGAAGGTTTGATGAAGAAAAAAGTTTCCACCTTGGATATCACCATCTTCACCCGTCAGTTAGCCACCATGATGAAAGCGGGGGTGCCTTTAGTACAAGGCTTTGAAATCGTTGCAGAAGGTTTAGAAAATCCATCTATGCGCGAGGTTGTACTGGGAATCAAAGGTGAAGTTGAAGGGGGGAATACTTTTGCGGGAGCATTACGAAAATACCCACAATATTTTGACAACCTATTCTGTTCTTTGGTCGAATCTGGCGAGCAATCTGGTGCTCTGGAAACCATGCTGGATCGTGTCGCGATTTACAAAGAAAAAAGTGAGTTGTTAAAGCAAAAAATTAAAAAAGCCATGAAATATCCTATATCAGTAATTGTGGTTGCAATTATTGTGACGATTATTTTGATGGTGAAAGTGGTACCCGTATTTCAAGAACTTTTTCAAGGATTTGGTGCAGACCTACCAGCCTTTACGCAGTTTGTTGTTAACTTGTCAAATTGGTTCCAGCAATACTGGTTCTTATTTATTCTTGGCATTGGAATTATTATTACTATATTTCTTGAAAGTAAAAAACGTAGTAAAAAATTTCGAGACTTGCTTGATAGAGCTGCACTTAAAGCTCCCATTTTTGGTGATCTGGTCTATAAAGCAATTATTGCCCGCTATAGCCGTACCCTAGCGACGACTTTTGCTGCCGGTGTACCATTAATTGATGCCCTTGAATCTACAGCTGGTGCGACCAATAATGTGGTTTATGAAGAGGCCGTATTGAAAATCAAGGAAGATGTTGCAACCGGTCAACAGCTTCAATTTGCCATGCGTGTCACGGATAAATTTCCTTCTATGGCTGTACAGATGGTTGCGATTGGTGAAGAATCAGGTGCATTGGATGCTATGCTGGATAAAGTTGCGACGCATTATGAAAACGAAGTCGACAATGCGGTCGACGGTTTAACTTCCATGATGGAACCCTTGATTATGGCAATTCTTGGTGTCCTTGTTGGTGGCCTTGTTATCGCAATGTACCTTCCAATTTTCCAAATGGGTTCCGTGGTTGGCTAATTTACAGGTTAAATATTTTGTTTATTAATGTTATTTCTTATTTTATTTCAAACCCAACTGCGCTTTATCTCGCAGTTGGGCTTTTTAGTCTTTGTATTGGTAGCTTTTTAAACGTTGTCATTTACCGTACCCCTAAAATGATGGAACAGGAATGGCGTACAGATTGCCAGCTGTTTTTGCATCCAGACCAGCCCATCATTGATGAGAACAAAATTACTTTAAGCAAACCAGTTTCCACCTGCCCGAAATGTCAGACTCCTATTCGCTGGTATCAGAACATTCCGGTGATTAGCTGGATCTTATTACGTGGTAAATGTGGTAACTGTCAGAATCCAATCAGTATCCGCTATCCATTTATTGAACTTCTCACAGCTGCTTGTGCGCTGATAGTGGTGGCAGTATTTGGGCCTACCATACAGATGCTGTTTGGTCTGGTTTTTACCTATGTCCTGATTGCCCTCACCTTTATTGATTTCGATACCCAGTTATTACCCGATCGCTATACCTTGCCGCTGGCTGCACTCGGCCTGGGCATTAATAGTTATGCGATTTATACTACCCCTGATTCTGCCATCTGGGGCTATATCATTGGCTTCTTATGCTTGTGGGTGGTGTACTATCTGTTTAAGCTGGTGACCGGCAAGGAAGGTATGGGCTATGGAGATTTCAAATTACTAGCTGCCTTAGGTGCCTGGATGGGGCCTATGCTCCTACCACTCATTGTATTATTGTCATCATTGGTGGGCGCGATTATTGGGATTATCCTGCTTAAAGTCCGTAAAGAAAATCAGCCCTTTGCCTTTGGCCCTTATATTGCCATTGCCGGCTGGATTGCCTTTTTATGGGGTGAGCAGATCATGAAAATCTATTTAGGTCAGTAAAGTGAAATTTGTACTCGGTTTAACTGGTGGAATTGGTAGTGGCAAGTCTGCTGCCAGCCAATGGTTTGAAGCTCAAGGGATTGCTGTCGTAGATGCAGATATTGTCGCCCGTGAAGTCGTTGATATCGGTCAACCAGCCCTACAGCAAATTCGGGAAGCTTTCGGCGATTGGGTTTTACTCAAGGATGGTTCATTGAATCGCCGTGTTTTGCGCGAACATATTTTCCAGTCTCCAGAAGCACGAAAAATGCTGGAAAATATCACCCACCCTGCTATTCGCAATTCAATTATTCAACAGTTACATGCAGCACAAAGTCCTTATGCGATTTTAGTTTCTCCTTTATTGTTTGAAACAAATCAGCATGAACTAACACAACATACGTTATTAATTGATGCTGCTATTGAACTGCAAATTCAACGGGCTTCACAGCGCGATGGACAAAATGTAGAGCAAATTCAGAAGATCATTGCCGCACAAATGCCGCGTGAACAAAAGTGTGCCATGGCTGATGATATTGTACTGAATGATGGTGAGCTAGAACATCTCTATGCTCATCTCACACCATTACATGAAAAGTATCTTCAGATGGCTGCTCAAAATCATTAACCCGAACTCAGTTAGAGTTCAAATAAAAAGCAGTCCTTTTAGGACTGCTTTTTTTGTTGTTCCAGTTTCTGACTCAGGCTATCTTGATGCATCAGCCAGCGCCAAGGTTGTATGGCACCAATTGCCATACCTACCAAACCAGAAACAATCGCGAGACTTAAAGGTTCATCTAGAAGCGGCACAGCCAGTATGGCAGCAATAAATGGTGCGAGAGTCACGATACTGCCCGCTTTAAATGCACCTAAACGCTTAATCGCTTCCACATAAGTTAGTGTCGCTACAATCACCACAAAAACACCGTGAAAGAGTACCTGGGAAGCCATTTGCCAAGGTTCAGCAGCATCCAGATGTTTGGGGAAGAATAGCAGATAAATTGGCACATAAACGATGGCTGACCAGATCGCTACACTGGCCATAGAATGCCAGGCAGATAGCTTCCATTGACGTAGCAGTACAGTGAATACACCCCACCACATTGCACTGATGAAAAATAGCAGATCGCCTAATCCCAAGGCCACACCGGACTCCCGGAACATCAGCCAACTCATACTGCCAATCGCAAGCAGCATAATCGCCATACTGATCCAAGTATGTCGGTCAAATCCCTGTTTAAATAACACAAAAGCAGCCACTGCGGTACAAAGTGGAATACAGCCATTTAGAAATACGGCAGCATGAGCTGCAGGTGCATAATGGAAAGCAGTATAAGCAGTCAGGCAATACCCTACCCCGCCAATCATGGCTAAGAGAAAGGATTCCTTACTCCACAAAAAGGCTGTGTCCTTTTTATAAATCAGGACTGGCATCAGAATCAGAAAAGCCAATAGAAAACGTAATCCCACCAGATCCCAGGCACTAATCCCCCACTGGGCACTTAAGCGCGTGCTTAAGGTAAAACCTCCCCAAATACACATGGTAATTAAGACAAAGGCATAACCTTGCGTTCGGGGAGACATAGACTTCTTCTTTAACAGTATTTAGGTAAATAATAAAAAGGACTTAAGCTTGACGCTGACGACAGGCTTCATAAAGAGCCATCCCTGTTGCCACGCTCACATTCAGACTTTGCAGATTTCCTGCCATCGGAATATAAACCGTCTGATCACATTGGCTTTGGGTAATTGGACGCAAACCGGTATCTTCCGCACCCATCACCACGCATACACCTGTACCAGTAAAATCAAATTTCTGGATAGGTAAAGCTTTTTCATCCAGCATCGTACCAACCACACGTACATTAAATTCATCTTTGATTTGACCCAAAGTACGCGCCAGATTGGTCACCTGAATAAACTTCACTTTTTCTGCACCACCTGCTGCCACTTTACGTGCAGTCGGCGTCAGGCTTGCTGAACGGTCACGCGGTACAATCACAGCCGCTACACCCATCGCTGCGGCAGTACGAATACAAGCACCCAGGTTATGTGGATCAGTTACCTGATCGAGTGCTAATAGAAGTACTTGAGAATCTTGTTTCAATAGATCTTCCAGATCCTTTTCATTTAAGGTTGGATGCGGACGAACTGCCGCCACAACGCCTTGGTGAAAAGGCAAACCGGCCAGTTTTTCTAACTTGTCACGACTAGCCTGCTGGACACTAATGCCGAAAGGCTCAGCCAGTTCCAACACACGTTTCAGGCGCTGATCATCACGACCTTTCAGGGTAAAAAGAGTCAAGACACGTTCAGGCTCAAGCTCCAGCAGTGATTCTACTGAATGGACGCCATAATAATACTCAGGTTTAGCCATGAACGACCTCGAAAATAAATGGGGAAATAGGCAGCAAAAGAAAAATCCTGCAAAGCCAACTTCACAGGATTCTGTATCAAGCTTAGTTTAACCGATTCAGAACAAAATTTCTTGATCGGTTACAGCTCATCTGTAGGTTTGTTTAGCCTTCAAAATGGCAAACATAGTCCAGCACGTCATCAGTTTCAATTTTGAAACGGCTATTGCCTGGCACATAGAACGACTGACCCGCACGGAACAGTTCTTTCTCTTCACTGTCAGCGATTTGTACACGGCATTCACCTGAGATGATTTCCATACGCTCAGGCACATGTGTTTCAAAAGTTAATGCATTTTCTGAAGGTAAAATTACCCCTAAGGTTTTTTTAGTGCCATCTTCAAATTGCACCACATGGCTGATGCATAACCCGCCAAAATACACATTCGATTTTTTAAGTACTGATACATGATCAAACTGAGCTGACATGCCATTTCTCCAGATAAAGCATTTTGTAATATTTTGATTGCTGTAGTTTAAATGTGCACCCGCAACTAATCAATCGAAGTTTATCGGACTTGAATGAAATTATTGGTGCCCCCTGCTTGCCTTGATTTGAGCCTGTTTAAGTGATTTCGGCAGATCCTGGAAAATGCCGTGATTTTTCTCGCCATTTATAAGCAAAATATATTCCGACCTGATTTAATTTAACTTTCAAGCATGTCAGAAAAATGAAAATATCTTTTGTAACTTCAGTGGCCTAATCTTGGTTCCTGTGACACAACATTCAAATAAGCATGTATTAATCCCTGAAATTTAAGATAGAATGAAATCGATTTATCCTGATTTATAATAACAGCCGCGTTGCTAGACTGAAGCAACTGACATGCTATTTCATTCAAACTTTTCGCAGCCCGGATGCGTTTATGCTGACACATTTAACTCTGATCAATTTTGCTTTGGCCGAGCATCTTGCTATTGATATTGATAAAGGTTTTAACGTTCTTACTGGTGAAACCGGTGCAGGTAAATCCCTGTTACTGGATGCTCTATCTGCTTGCCTGGGTGAACGAACCGATACCAATTATGTGCGTTATGGCACCGAAAAAGCGGATGTAACAGCAACCTTTAGTTATCAGGAAGACAGCCCTGAAGCGAGCTGGTTAAAAGAGCATGAACTCGATGATGAGTCAGGGGAAATTCATTTACGCCGGGTGATCTTTGCCACTGGCCGCAGTAAGGCCTGGATCAATGGTCGTCCCAGTAGTCTGTCTGAACTGAAAGAAATTGGCCGACTACTGGTTCAGCTTTATAGCCAGCATAGTCAGCAGCAACTTCTAGAACCACCTTATCCCAAACACTGGCTGGATCGCTATAGCAATTTTTATGCACCAGCTCAGGAAGTACGTGACGCTTATAGCACCTGGCATAAAAATATTCGCCAGCATCAGGCCGCGCTGGATGCACAAGCAACCCGTAAGCAACGTATGGAAACTCTGGAGCTGCAACTTGAAGAACTGGAAGAAGTCGTCCAGACGGATTATCAGGAAATTGAGCAGGAATTTGACCGCCTTTCACATCATGAAGCCATCATGCAGGATTGTGTCTATAGCCTGAATGGCCTGGATGAAGGTGAACAGAATATTTCGCAGGAACTGGCTTCAATTTTACGCCGTATGGAATCGCATGCCGGTCGTAGCGAGCAGCTTTCCCAGATTTATACCTCTTTACTGAATGCCCAAAGCGAACTCGAAGATGCAACGGCAACCTTACGTCAGTTTATGGATCGGCAAAGCTTTGATCCAGAGCGTATGGAAGAACTGAATTCCAAACTGGAAGTGTTTCACCGTTTAGCACGCAAATACCGCACCCAGCCAGAATTGCTGAAAGAAGAATATGAAGCATGGCAGACTGAACTTGAACAATTGCATCAGCTAGAAGACCCGGAAACTCTGGCTGAACAGGTCGAGGTCTCTTATCAGGAGTTTCTAAGCAAAGCTCAACATCTGGACCAGATTCGCCGTGATGCAGCCGAACCGCTGGCGAAAAAACTGACCGAACAGGTGAAACAGCTTGCCCTACCTGAAGCGCATTTTGAATTTAAATTTGAGCCTTTGGAACATCCATCAAGTGAAGGTTTGAGTTTTATTCAGCTTCTGTTTACTGCCAACAAGGGCATACCAGCACAACCTCTGGCACGCGTGGCTTCAGGCGGTGAATTATCCCGTATCGCCTTGGTGATGCAGGTGATGAATGCAGAAAAAACCGAAGCTGAAGTATTGGTCTTTGATGAAATCGACGTCGGGATCAGTGGCGGAACTGCGGAAATCGTGGGTCGCTTATTGGCTGATCTGGCACAGCATGTACAAATTCTTTGTATTACCCATCAGGCGCAGGTGGCTGCACAGTCCGACCAGCATTTATTAGTGAAAAAACGCCAGACTGATCCGGCCAGCAGTACCATTATTAATTTGGAAGAAATTGAAATTGTACAGGAACTTGCACGTATGACGGGTGGCGTGGAAATTAATGAAACCACCTTGCAGCATGCACGTCAGTTAAGACAGTTAAAGTTTCAGCAAGCATAAATCATGCTTAATAAAAATCCCTGACTAGTGCAGGGATTTTTTATTAACAGCTTTTAGTTTAAAACAACTTATAAAAAATTAATAAAAAATAAAGCACTCCGCTTTAAATATAAAATTTAATATTTTCTTCTATTTAATTATTTAGTTTGATTATTAAACAATTAAAAATATATAAACTTATTCCTTCTTAAATTTATTTTATATTCTTAGTCGATAATAAATAAGCCCGAGAATTTACCATTCAATAAAATAAAACTAATTTTATTGATTTATTGAAAAAATAAAAAAAATACCTATTTGTAGTTTTTTTATACCCAGTATCTACAAAGCTAAGTTGTCAGTGGTGCATTTTTGTGGGATAAGTAAATAAGGTATAGACAATTTGCAGAATTGAAAATCCAGTCTTTTGCCCTGATAAATCATCTACCACGATCACAAACGATATAGACTTTTGGAGAGCCGCTCAGGTGACTAAACAATATCTGACTCATCGTTGTCTGATTGCGCCACCCCATGCAAGTGACGATTTTTTTGCCCATACGGTCATTTATCTGGCTCGTCATGATGAAGATGGTGCTCAAGGGATTATTATTAACCGCCCTGCTGGCATTCAAATTAAAGAATTGCTGAATGATCTGGACATTGAGGCGGATAATGTCAATCCCCATGAAGTGTTGCAAGGTGGACCTTTGCGACCAGAGGCCGGTTTTGTCCTGCATACCGGTCAGCCGACCTGGCATTCTTCTATTGCTGTGGGTGAAAATGTTTGTATTACCACATCTAAAGATATTCTGGATGCGATTGCGCATAATGAAGGCGTAGGCCGCTATCAGATCGCCTTGGGTTATGCGAGCTGGGGCAAACATCAGCTTGAAGAAGAGATTGCCCGGGGTGACTGGCTGATCTGTGAATCCGATATGGACCTGATTTTTAACTTACCTTATAACGACCGCTGGGATGCTGCCTATAAAAAAATGGGCGTAGACCGAACCTGGTTATCTTCCGAGATTGGACATGCCTGATGTAAACGCGCCAAACACCATTATGGCGTTTGATTTTGGTACACAGAAAATGGGAATGGCAGTCGGCCAATCCCTGATTGAAAGTGCCAATCCCCTCCCTTTATTTCCCATGAAAGATGGGATCCCGAACTGGGATGAGTTACTGAAAATTGTAAAAATTTATCAGCCAGGCTTATTTTTAGTGGGACTTCCACTGAATATGGATGATAGTGAATCTGAACTGTCGACACGGGCACGTAAATTTGCCCGCCGTTTACGTCATCAGACCAATATTGAAACCTTGATGGTGGATGAACGCCTGACCACTCGTGAAGCACGGGATGAACTGGATCATTATCAGGCTCAAGGTCGCGGCAAAAAATTGTCTGCGGACAGTATTGCTGCTGCCCTCTTGATTGAAAGCTGGTATAGGCATCCGGCTGGACTGCAACCCTAAATTTCTTTTAAATATAAGCAATAGCATCTTTCGAGATGCTATTTTTTTTGAATTGAAGAATCTCTTTTTTAGTTCATTGGGGTACTTTTAATCTAAAAACAATAGAGTGCCTTCATCAATCATTTTTTAATTATTCAACAATGAGCAAAGAAACTCCCTTATCCTAATTTCTCCCTGAGAGAAAGAACTTTAAATACGAATGGACTAATATTTTTTATTTTATGAAGAGATTTAACTAAGGAAAAAAATAACGAAAGGTCAGGTTAATTCTAGGTTCTAAAACCCGAGTCGTTTTCCGGATACAATGTTTCCAGTAGTGTTGAGTCTGTCCACGCATCACAATCAACTGTCCACTTTGTAAAAGCAGATCTACTGTTTTATTTTCCGTTTTATGTTTAAAACTCATCTTGCGGGTTGCACCCAGACTGAGGGATGCAATCACATTTTCTTGAGATGTTCCTTGATATAGAGCAGCTTCATCATCACTATGCCAGCCCAGACCTTGCGAACCATCTTCATATAAATTGGCCAGGCAGGAATTAAAGGAATGGCCCACCAATTTTTCAATATGCTGCTTTAACCGAAATAGCCCCGGTGTCCAGATATGAGCTTGTTTGAAACTTCCGGAATAATGATATTGATAGTGTTCATCACCATACCAGACGACTTTTCGCCCAGTAATATAATGCTTACCAAATAAAGTGACTTCATCCGCTTGCCAGGCCAGATGAGCTAGAAAATGCTGTAAATATTGCTGGCTCTGCTGCTCATTTAAAATCTGGCCATAATCCTCTACCACCCCATCAAAGGGTAATAAATTCATTTGAGGTTCTGGCGCAAACAAGTCCAAAGTCATTTAAAATTAGTCTAAAATTTACGATATCTTGCTGAAAAGATTGAGACTTGACTGGAAAAATTACAATCCAATTTCACAAATAAATACAACATTTACTCTTGTGAGTACCTCTATTCCTGCCTAGACTAAATTCAACTTTGACAATAAAAATAATTGCTTATGAATTTATGGCAGCTGTTTTTAAAACTTCGTCCCTTTGTCAGCCCTTATCGGCTCCTGGTGATCGCGACCCTCATTCTGACCCTGATCGGTTCCTTCACTGCCCAGGTCAATGCACTAACCCTGCAATATGCGGTCGATAACATCAATGCACTGCTGGAACAAGGACAGGGACTGGATGAAGGCTGGCATATTCTGATCACTATCTCTGCCATTTTACTCGGTAAGGAAGTGGTGAATGCACTGGTACAGTTTGGACAGAAGTTTTATGGAGAAAAGCTGCGGATTTTTATTTCCCAAGATCTGGCTCAAGGCATTATTGAAAAGTTTTTAAAATACCGGCTGGCATTTTTTAATCAGGATAATAATCAGGCTGGAAAATTACAGACCCGGATTGACCGCGGAATTGGCTCCCTCACCCGATTGGTCCAGATCTTTTTCATTGATATTTTTCCTCTATTCACCAGTGCAATTGTCGCGCTAGGACTGATGTACTATGCCAATTTTTATGTCGGACTGGTTGCCACAGCGATTGTGCCGATCTACTTCTGGCTCACCTATAAACAGGCACAAAAACTCGGTGGATGGCGCCGTAGTCTGAGAGATGGCCGGGAAAAAAAGAGTCAAGGCATTCTCAGCATCATCAATTCAATTACGGTCATCAAATCCTTTAACCGAGAATCGATTGAATCAGACAAGCAACTGAGCTTACAGCGTGAGCTGACCGATAACCAGATGAAAACCCGGCAGACCAGCTTCCTGTTTGATGGCCTAAAAACCTTTATTGAACAGATCGGCATAGTCCTGATTATCATCCTAACTTCCTATTTTGTACTGGATGGCCAGATGAGTATCGGCATGATCATGTACCATGTGCTGCTCTTTAATAACGTCTCTGCCCCGATTCGCTCGTTGCACCGGATTTATGATGAAGTGAATGATGCCATGATCTATTCAGAAAGCTTCTTTAATATTCTGGAAGCGGATGCTGAAATTGAACAGAGTGGCCAGCAAAAACCACCTGTCCAAGGCCGATTTGAGCTAAGTGGCGTGAATTTTTATTATCCGAATGGGCATCATGCTTTAAAAGATATCAATATGGAAATCCGCCCCAATACCATTACCGCACTGGTAGGATTATCGGGAGCCGGAAAATCAACCTTGATCAGTCTGCTAGATAAATTTTATGAACCACAGGAAGGCCAGATCAAGCTGGATGGGATTGATTTAAAAGATTATGACACTCAATATTTACGTGATCATATCGGATTGGTACTACAGAAAAACCATATTTTCCAGGGCACAATTTTTGACAATATCCGTTATGGCAAAACCAATGCCAGTATGGAGGAGGTGATTGCAGCTGCTCAAAAAGCCTCGATTCATGAACAGATTTTACAGCTACCGGATAGCTATGATTCCGATGCCCTGCAACTGTCCGGCGGTCAGCAACAGCGGATTGCCATCGCACGGATGTTCCTGAAAAACCCGCCGATTATTTTTCTGGACGAGCCGACGGCGAGTCTGGATGCCATTGCGACAGAACAGATCAAACAAAGTCTGGATCAGATCAAGCAAGGCCGTACCGTGATTATTATTTCGCATAGCCTGTCTCAAATTATTGATGCAGACTATACCTATGTGATGAAAGAAGGTTGTATTGCCGAACACGGTGAACATGACGCGCTTTATCATCAGGACGGCGTATATAAGGAAATTTTCGATGCGATGGCCAAGAGCCTGAATATTGAAAAAATTGCCAAGACTTTTGAAGATGATGCAGAGGAAGAAACGCATAGTTAGCTCTTCATTAGACTATCCCTAAAAAATAAAAGCGGTCTTTAAAGACCGCTTAAAATCAAGATTCATCGTCCAGTATTAAAACCGCATAATCCATTCACCCCTGATATAACGATAATCGTAATTCGGACCATAGAACGAAGCACTGCGGTTATATCCGGCATTCATCCGCAGAAATTGCGAGCCACGAACAGGACTTTGTAGGTTAAGTTCGAATAGCCGGGTAGACTGGCTCGGATCCTGATTAATTTTTTCTCGACCCAAGCCTGCAGTTAAGCCTGCAGACCAGCCAGCGAAGCGCTGACGCCAACCAAGAGCGAGCATCGATTCTTGATAATCTTCTGGGTTGAAGTACTCTCTACCCACATTAAAATACTAGGATGTTTAATGAATGCCTCAATCATGCCACGAGCCCAACGCTGACGCTGTTTAACAAACACTTTAAGCGTCGTCGGTGCATTGGTAAACAGGCAGGCATCCTCACAATGGCCAATCCGATAACCTGCATTTAACAAGGCCCAGGTCAGTACAATATCTTCACCTACACATTCAGGCCAGCCGCCGACTTCAATCAGGGCATTACGGTCATAAATAGAGAAAGCACCTTGCGCTACCAGAGTTCCCTGATAAAGAGATTGCAGGCGTTTGGTTGCCGAGATACCCAGAAAATAATCCCATTCCTGAGTTTTGGTCAGCAGATTGGTACGCGAATTACGTACCAGAATTTTACCTGCAACCGCACGTGTATTTGGAGGATCTGCCACATAGCGCTCAACAATATTAATCAGAGCAATACGATGGAGATAAGAATCCGCATCGACGGTAATCACCAGATCATGTTCGGCAAGTTTCAGGCCTTCATTTAAGGCATGCGCCTTCCCTGCATTTTGCTTTAAATCCAGTAAAGTCAGCTAGGGAAATCTTGATTCTGCTTTGCGAACAATCTCTGCGGTTTCATCCTGAGAGCCATCATTGATCACAATAACCTGTAATTTTCCCGGATATTTTTGCTGGTTAATACTGACCAAAGTGTCTTCAATTGACGCGGCTTCATTGTAGGCAGCCACCAACATGGTAATCCCTGGATAAACTGCTAATGGCTGGCGTTTAGGGCGTCTGTCCATCATCAGGCTTAATGCCGCAAATGAGTTCATAAATCCTGGAATAATGGCAATACCATAAATCAGGAAAATAGCCCAAAAATAACCGATATAGCTGCTCAAATCATGCATCCAGTCCTGGGCAATCCAGATAGAAAATACGGTCCAAAAACACGCACCCATTAACGCGATCACAAACTTTAACTGCACAGAAAAGTAAATTCGGGAAGCTTCTCTTTGACTTTCATCAATGATCATGAATTTTCTCTTAAATATATAATTTCACTGAGTAAATTAATGCAGGGTTAGGTTTAGACCAGAAGTATGTGACTGATAACAAAAGAGCTTCGTTTTTCTTTCTTATCTATAGGTTTGATGAGCACATGAAAAAATCTTTTCACTTTCTGAAAATAATTCCATTTTCATAAATCAACCCGCATTTTGCTAAATTATATACAACTTTTGTATGTTTTTTGATAAATAGTTCACATTTCTTTTAATTAAATTTATAACGATTATTAGTAATTGTTATTTATGTGATTTTTCTCATAGTAATATTAAGGAACGCCTATCCTGTCTAGCTTTCACAATATCAAGAATATATTTTTGAAATAAAAAAAGCCTGCACAATGCAGGCTTTTTATCATTATTTAGGTTTGCTTAACGCTGAAATTTTTGCTCAATTTCTTCGACACTGCTATGCCGTACATCCAGGCCCTTGACCATATAAATGACCTGTTCCGAAATATTACGTGCATGGTCTCCAATGCGTTCCAGTGAGCGTAGCACCCAAAGCACATTGATCACTCGGCTAATATGCCGTGGATCTTCAATCATATAAGTCATTAAGGTACGGGTAGCGGACTGATATTCCCGGTCAATATCGGCATCGGCCTGCATCACGCGCAGCGCTTGGTCTATATCCAGACGAGCAAAGGCATCCAATGCATCATGAATCATCACTCGAACCTGGTTACCAATATGTCGGGTTTCCATATAACCGCGTGGTGAACCACCCTCTTCACACAAAGTCTGGGCAATACGGGCAATTTTCGATGCTTCATCTCCAATCCGTTCCAGATCGGTATTGGCCTTGGACATGGCAAGCACCATGCGCAGATCAATAGCAGCAGGATGACGGCGAGCCAAAATCAGGGTGAGTGCCTCATCAATTTCACCTTCCAGGCGGTTCACAATATTGTCCTGAAACTGCACATCGACCGCCATGGCAGCATCTGTATCCAGCAGCGCATGAATGGCATTGGCTACCTGCTGTTCTACCATGCCACCCATGGTCATGAACTTGGTATTTACATCCTGCAATTCTTCATTAAATTGCGAAGAAATGTGATGACTAAGTACAGGATTATTGGGACTCAAGGAAATCTACTCCTGAACAGGAAAAGGCAAGAACACTTCATGAAATATCATTAAAGCATGACCATCATGAAAGTTTGATGACAACTTGTTAGCCTTTTTTAAGAGCGGTCATATTCAATGAGCCAGGCATTCATCTCTGCCAGTTCCTTTTCTGTCAATTGTCCTACCGAAGCCTGTAATTGTAGTACATGCAGCAAATAATCATATTTGGCATTCAGATAATCGGTCTTGGCAGAGAAAGCATTGCGCTGGGCCAGTAATACATCCACCATGGTTTTTAAACCTTCCTGATATTGAGCTCTGGAAGCTTGAGAAACGATATCTGAAGACTGCATCGCTGCTTTACGTGCATTCAGCTTGGCCTCATCCGTTTCTACCTGCAGATAAGACTGTTTGACATCGGTGTTGGCTTTGCGAATGGCAGCATCCAGTTGGGCTTCACTTCGCTGCACATTTACGCCGGCCTGACGAATACTTTTTTGGGTTCGGCCCCCGGTAAACAAGTTCCAGTTAACTTCGACACCAATCTGGTCAAAATCCCCATTGGTTGATAACACTGTTTCAGGGGTCTGCTTCAAATAGCCATAGGTTCCAACGGCTTCAACCTGAGGATAGAGAGCAGCCTGCTCCACCCGTTTGGCATCTTCAGAATAGCGTTTCTGCAAACGGGCCTGTAGAATTTCCAGATTCTGGTTTTGTGCCAGTTCGGTCCAGGAACCGATATTACTCGGAACAGGTTTCTGGAACTGGAAATCCTCACGCAGAACCGCCAGATTTTCCTGATAAGGTCCAATCAGCTGTGCCAACTGTTCCTGAGCTAGAACCAACTGCACCTGTGTAGAAATTCGGTTGGCCTGAGCACTCTGATATTGGGCATTGGCTTCACTGACATCACTTCTCGCCACGAGCCCTTCTCGAAGTTTGGCATTCATCATCCTTAACTGTTCTGATAAAGCCTGCTCTTCCTGTAAATAAGCTGTGGTTAAAGACTGCTGACGTAAAACATTAAAATAGGCTTCTGCCACCTGCAAAATATGCTGCTGCTTTTGCAGACGTAAATTAACTTCACTGAGTTCTACGGAGGTTTTGACCTGCTTATAACCCTGCCAGGCATCCCAGCGGAATAAAGGCTGACGTGCAGTGACTGCAATCTGACGCGTGGTCGTACTCGAACCTTGTAGTTCCCCAAATTCGGCAGGCAAACCTTCTATCGATGAATTATCAGCAGACTGGTTTTTACGGGTTACATTTCCAGATAAAGTCACAGTCGGCAATAAATTTCCGCTGGCAATGCCCAGATTGAGCTGGTCCGACTGGTATTGCAACAGATTCGCCTGCCAGTTCGGATCATTCTGCTGGGCACGCTGATAAGCTTCAAGCAGATCCAGTGCAAACAGTGTCGGACTGACACCCAATAAACAGGCACTGACGATGAGTTTTAATTTCATTTTATAGTTTTCACCCCTACAGCCATTTCAATCATCAGATTAAGGCGCTTTAAACCCAGCAATACTAAAGATTTCTTTTGATTTTTTACGTATGACTTTTATTAATTTTCTCTTATAGATCCACGATTTTATTCAATATTCCTCCTATTTTCCCCTTCCTGCATCCTAGCTTAACAAAGCCATTCACAATACTACACATAGAACTTGAATTAGATCTATACAATATAGCTCCCAGTAAGGCAGTTATTTCTGATTTCATCTATATAGAGTCCTGAAGCATAGTGTTAACGCGAATTCATTCGATATTCAAAGTTTGTTTTGTTTTCAGTAGCTTGCTGTTCGTAGGCGGATGCCAGCAATCCTCAGAACCGCAAGTTGAAATGGAACAGGCCGAGGTTAAAACCGTTCAATCTCCCGCGAACGATTTCACCCTCATGTGTGAAAATATTGAAAAAAACATGTCCCAGATTAATGAACAGCGCACCACTTTTGCACTGGAACAGATTAATCAGGACCTTAAAGTGTGTCTGCCGCTCATGGAACTGGCCGAGCAGAAACACCTGATGCAGCGTTCCACAGAAATGTATCAACGCTTCCTGCATGTGGAACGTACCGAATTTCAGCAACGTGCTTTCGAGCAATATGCCTTAGATATGGCTCAGCATCCTACTATTCAGCAAAGCCACTTTGAACAGTTGACCACACGCGACCAGTATTTATTGAAGCATAAAGGTCAGGCCTATGTAGAACTGCTGGATCAGGGCAATGGCACGCTACAATATCGTCGTAGTCCGGAATATCTGGTACGTATCTTTGCGCCGTATTTACCAGCTGCCGAAAAGGTATTTATTGAAAATCTGGCTGAGCAGAATATGGAACCGGTCTTGGTCGAAAAACGCTTACAGCTTGAAGCTGCCAATATTGCCGCTCGCGCTTTATTCTGGGAAGATTATCTGCAAACTTATCCGAAAAGTAGCTATCAGCGCGATGCCGAATACCTGCTGAAACAATATACTTATTTCCTGTTCAGAGGCAGCGAGCAATCGCCAATCTCTGAGGATTATCGTGACCGTTATTCAGTAGAAACCAGCCATCTGGAAACTATTATTGGTCTAGCGCGTGGTCAGAAATCCAAGTTATCGACACAGGCGCAATTATTTTTAGAGTTTCTGGACATGAATCCTGAACAGCGTCAGCGTGCCTTAGCTGCGGAATATCGTGACCGTTCCAGCACTGAACAGATTTTATATTATGCTCAAGTCACCCCACCCTCACAGAACTATGGTAAAGACTGTTTTAAGGATGCGATCTGTCTTTAAAACAATCTTTTCTTAAAAATCGATGAGATAGCCGAAAATCAGCAACTCCTCCCAATTTAAAGCTACTTTTTAAATACCAACTAAGCTAAGATTTAGCCTCGCTTGACGGAGCGCGAGTAATAACTCGCTGAGATCACTTAAATCAGCCTTTTCGGCCATTTGATAGTGAGTACCGTTGAACCTGATCAGGTTAATACCTGCGTAGGAATCAAGCCATCTAAAAACGACTACCCTTGTTTTATCTACTCCCAGATAATTCTGTCCACGTTTTTGGTCGTGCTTGATTCGTTGATGTCATTCATAAGGATCATTGCAATGAGCCAGTTAACGAATCTTTCTTCTGAAACTCCCCTTACTCCACACGAGCAGGAAGCGCGCGATCTGACCCGCATTCTGCCGGCTTCCCGTAAAGTTTATCTACAAGGCTCACGTCCTGATATTCAGGTGCCGATGCGGGAAATTTCTCTCAGCGAAACTCCGACTGGTCTGGGTGGTGAATATAATGCACCGCTAATGGTCTATGACACTTCAGGAGTTTATACCGATCCAAACGTTGAGATTGATCTGAATAAAGGCCTGCCAAATCTGCGTGAAGGCTGGATTGAACAGCGTAATGACACAGAAATGCTGGATGATTTAAGTTCTGAGTTTGGTCGCCAACGTCTGCGCGATATCCGTACTGCCAATATCCGCTTTGCCCATATCCAGAAACCACGCCGGGCTAAACTTGGCCAGAATGTGACCCAGATGCACTATGCCAAACAGGGCATTATTACGCCGGAAATGGAATATATCGCGATTCGGGAAAACTTGCGTCAGCTGGAAGGGACCGATATGCGCCAGCATCCGGGACAGAATTTTGGTGCCAAAAATTTACAGAAAATCACCCCTGAATTTGTACGCCAGGAAGTCGCTGCAGGCCGTGCCATTATTCCTGCCAATATTAATCACCCTGAGCTGGAACCGATGATCATTGGTCGTAATTTCCTAGTGAAAATTAATGCCAATATCGGGAACTCTGCGCTGGGTTCAAGTATTGAAGAAGAAGTGTCAAAAATGACCTGGGCAACCCGCTGGGGTGCCGATACGATTATGGATCTGTCGACTGGTCAGAATATTCATGAAACCCGTGAATGGATTATCCGTAACTCTCCAGTGCCAATCGGTACCGTACCAATTTATCAGGCACTAGAAAAAGTCAACGGTGTAGCTGAAGACCTGACCTGGGAAATCTTTAAAGATACCTTGATTGAACAGGCTGAACAGGGCGTGGATTACTTCACGATTCATGCCGGTGTGTTACTTCGTTATGTACCACTGACCGCGAATCGTTTGACTGGCATCGTATCGCGTGGTGGTTCGATCATGGCACAGTGGTGTCTGGCACATCATCAGGAAAACTTCCTCTATACTCATTTCGATGAAATTTGTGAAATCATGAAAGCCTATGATGTGTCTTTCAGCCTTGGGGATGGCTTACGTCCGGGCTGTATTCAGGATGCCAATGACGAAGCGCAATTTGCCGAGCTACGGACTTTAGGTGAACTAACGCATCGTGCCTGGGAACATGATGTACAGGTGATGATCGAAGGTCCTGGCCATGTACCGATGCATATGATTAAGGAAAATATGGATCTGCAGCTGGAAGTCTGTAAGGAAGCGCCTTTTTATACTCTTGGGCCGTTAACCACAGATATCGCACCGGGTTATGACCATATTACCTCGGCCATTGGTGCCGCGATGATTGGCTGGTACGGTACGGCAATGCTTTGCTACGTGACACCGAAAGAACATTTAGGCTTGCCGAACAAGAAAGATGTCAAAGATGGCATCATTACCTACAAGATTGCTGCACATGCTGCTGATCTGGCCAAAGGCCATCCGGGAGCACAAGCGCGTGACAATGCCCTGTCCAAAGCCCGCTTTGAATTCCGTTGGGAAGATCAGTTTAACTTGAGTCTAGATCCGGACACAGCACGCAGCATGCATGATGAAACCATGCCCAAAGCGGCACATAAATCGGCTCACTTCTGCTCAATGTGCGGACCAAAGTTCTGTTCAATGAAAATCACCCAGAATGTGCGGGATTATGCCAGCCAGTTATCTGCTGATGAAACCCCGGCTGTAACGCAGGCAGAGATTGAAGCCGGCCTCAACCAGATGAAAAACGATTTCCACAGCTCTGGTCAAAAATTGTACCACAAGGTGTAAAACCGTAAAAAAAACAGTTGTTTTCATAAAAATCTCAGATAGGATGAAAAAAATAAGTTATTTCATCCTTTTCTGAGTTATGAATATTATTAAACAAGCCTCTTATAATAAAAAAGATTTTAGGATAGAGGCCCGTGAGTTTTTATATCGGGGATTTATTCAGGTGGAAAAAGTCACGTTAAGTCATCGTGTCTTCCATCAGGAATCTTATACACCTGCATTGCAGCGTGAGCTCATCCATCGTCCTGAAGCCGCTGGGGTACTGCTGTATAACGATCAACAGCAAAAATTCGGCTTGATTGAACAGTTCCGTATTGGCGGGCTGGATGATCAGGATACGCCATGGCAACTAGAAGTCATTGCCGGTGTACTGGATGGCGATGAAACGCCTGAGACCTGTATTCGCCGCGAAGCTTTCGAAGAGTCAGGCTGCACTGTTGATTCCTTACAGCATCTTTTCAGTTTCTACCCTTCTGCCGGTGCCTGCTCGGAACTGTTTCATCTTTATGTCGCCCAGACTGAACTGCCTGAAAAAGGCGGTATTTTTGGTATGCCGGATGAAGGGGAAAATATCCAGCTGCACATTCTGGATTATGCCGATATTCCGACCTTGCTGAGTAATGGTCGCCTTAGAAATGCACCTGTGATTATGGCCTTACAATGGCTACAACAACATCAACAGGCTGTCCCGTCAGGTTTAAGGGGGCAGACATGACATCGGAAAAATTCAATCCTGCATCGACACAAGAATGGACCATTATCCAGATTTCTGACACCCATTTGATGGATCAGCCCAATCTGGAATTCGCGAATATGAATCCCGAGCAGAGCTTCCATGAAGTCATGCAGCATATTCAGCACAATTTTCCAGAAATGGATGCACTCGTACATACGGGTGATCTGGCACAGGTGCCGGTCGCAGAAACCTATACACGTTATTTAAAATATATCCAGTCTTGCCAGGTGCCCTATTACCAGATTCCGGGCAATCATGATGACATCAAGGTCTTTCCTTTTTATCAGGATCGAGATCAGGCTCATGCGATTCATTTTGGCAACTGGACCCTGATTTTACTAAATAGTGCAGTCCAGGATCGGATAGATGGTTGGGTAGAGCAGGCTCAACTGGAACAGCTAGACCAATTATTGCTTGAATATCGTAATCAGCATGTGGTTGTGGCTTGCCATCATCATCCTTTTGCGATGAAGTCGCACTGGATTGACCAGCACCGGCTAAAGAATGCCGAAGATCTAAAAGATGTACTGGCCCGGCACCAGAATGTGAAGCTGGTTCTGTTTGGTCATGTGCATCAGGATTCCTGCAATGAATGGCACGGTATCCAGTTTTTATCGACGCCATCGACCAGCGTACAGTTCAAACCCAAGAGTGATGAATTCGCGCTAGACCAGGCGGCACCTGGCTATCGTGTATTACATTTGAAACAAAATGGGGAGTTCGATACACATATCGAACGTGTGACCTTAAGCCAGCAAAATATTAATACCGAAATTTCAGGTTATTAACTTTGCATTTTATTTTTTTTGAATTACTTTATTGCAACCAAAGGAAATGTGATATCTATAATCCAGACATCAAAGACTATCAAAAAGCATAAAAAGTCTATATGATGACGACCCCCGTAGGAGGATAATCTTTCTACAGGGTGGATAAAAATTGCATATCACCATATTTTTTGCGTATTAACATACGCATATGATGAGGAATGCCCTAAATGGCGAATGACAACCAAAATCAAGTCTTAGACGAACAAACTGATGTTGTAGAAGAAAAACCTACAAAACGTGTGCGCAAATCTAAGCCGAAAACGACTGAGGGTGGTTCTACTGCTAGCTTATTTGGTATTGAACCTTATCAACCTAAAAAAAATGAAGAATACATGTCTGAAGGGCAGCTTGAACACTTCCGCCAAATCTTGATGGCATGGAAAGCTGAACTGATGTCAGAAGTTGATCGTACTTTAAATACGATGCAAGACGAAAACACTGCACTCCCTGATGTAAACGACCGTGCGACTCAGGAAGAAGAATTTGCCATCGAACTTCGTACTCGTGACCGTGAACGTAAACTGATCCGCAAAATCGAGCAATCTATCGAAGCGATTAAAAACGATGACTACGGTTTCTGTGAAACTTGTGGTATCGAAATTGGTCTGCGCCGTCTAGAAGCACGTCCAACTGCAACTTTATGTATCGACTGCAAAACTTTGGCAGAGATCAAAGAGAAGCAAAATAACGGTTAAGCATGTCTTTAAGTAATCCCTCCCTGACCCTCCCTTTATCAAAGGGAGGGAAAGCTGAAGAGAATTACGTGGGCCGGTTCGCGCCATCGCCAACCGGCCCTTTGCATTTTGGTTCACTCATTACCGCAGTCGCTAGCTACTGTGATGCCAAAGCCCATCAGGGGCGCTGGCTAGTCCGCATTGAAGATACCGACATCCCGCGAATTTATCCCGGCAGCGAAGAACATATTTTGCGTGCCATGGATGCTTTTGAATTCGAGCCAGATGGAGAAATCATTTACCAGAAAGACCGTCTGGATATTTACGAAAATGTGATCCAACAACTGCGTCAGCAGGGTCTGGTCTATGCCTGCCAATGTACCCGCAAAATGCTGGGTTCTAATCATATTTATCAGGACACCTGTCGTGACTTAGGTTTGTCTTTTGAACATCAGGCGATTCGGGTCAAGGTTGAAGATGTTGAAATCTGTTTTGAAGACCGTCTGCAAGGCCGACACTGCTCACAACTGAAAAAGGAGTTGGGTGACTTTGTACTGAAACGTCGTGATAGCATTATAAATTATCAGCTGGCAGTCGTAGTCGATGACTATCTGCAAGGCATGACCCATGTAGTCCGTGGCGCAGACCTTTTGGACAACACTGAACGTCAGATTTACCTAGGTCAATTGTTGGGTTATCCGCGTTTAAGCTATATGCATTTACCACTGGCAATGAATGATCAGGGCCAGAAACTGTCCAAGCAAAATCTGGCGCAAGCACTGGATCTTGATCAAGCTCCCCTGCTCTTGCAACAGGCACTTCAAGCCCTCTGTCAGGCGCCCGTAGAACTGGATCGCCCTGCTCGTATGCTCGAACAAGCCGTCGCACAATGGGATATCTCCCGAATCCCGCATACAACTGAGCTACAAGGTCACTATTTATAAAAACGGGTTTTCACTTAAGCTAAAAGCAATAACACAGGCGAGTGAGGGTCATAAAAATGTTTTTTATTTTTGGTGTAGGACCGAAAACCAAGGTCATTGAGAAAAGTCAGTTTCTTTGTCCAGTCTGCCGAACCCGTTCTGGGTATGAACTCAAACAGCAGCGTAATTATTTTTCTTTATTTTTTATTCCGCTAGTTCCACTTTCTAAGGCAAAAAGTACTTTTGTGCGTTGCCTGAACTGTGGAACTGTCATGCCGAGCACAGTGCTTAACCATGCTCAGCCCGATCCACAGCGTCCGTCTAATCTAGAAGCTTGATTCTTCCCGACTTGGATTAACTTGTTGAGTAGTTGAGTCAATTTTCAGAATCAAACTGATCATCACTGCACAGACAATGAGTGATGAACCACCATAACTAATAAATGGCAGGGTCAAACCTTTGGTTGGCAATAGACCCATATTCATCCCGGCGTTTACCAGAATCTGTAACAGGAAAATGATACTGATCCCATAAGCCAGATAACCTGCGCGCAAGTATTGATGCTGCAAGGCACGATGTCCAATCCGGATACAGCAAACCATCACGGTAAAGGACAGAATCAGAATGGTAGAAATACCCAAGAAACCAAATTCTTCCCCTAAGATCGCCAACATAAAGTCAGTATGCGCTTCCGGCAGATATGACATTTTCTGGATACTATGGCCTAGCCCTACTCCGGTCCATTCACCACGACCAAACGCCATCAAGGCATTAGAAAGCTGATAACCGGTACCGAGCGGATCTTCCCAAGGATTCGAGAAAGACAATAAACGTTGTAAACGATAAGGTTCCAGAGCAATCGCAGCAGCAAATGCACCCAATAAAGTAATAAAAGCGACACCGAACTGAATCCAGGGTGCACCAGCCAGGAAGAATACACCGAGCATGGTCAGGGTGATTACCACTGTTGCCCCTAAGTCAGGCTCAAGAATAATCAGGCCAACGGTTGCACCCATGATGGCACTTAATCGTACCAAGCCTTTGATATTATTACGAACCTCTTCAGCACGACGGACTACATAGTCAGCGGTAAAAATCGCCATCATGACCTTAGCGACTTCGGAAGCCTGCAAGGTAAAACCGGCTACCCGAATCCAGCGCTTGGAGCCGTTTACTTCAGTCCCGACAAAGAGTACGGCGACCAGCAAAACAATGGTAATAATCCATAAAAAGAAAGTGTTATTGAACCAGACTTTTAATGGAACTTTATAGGCTAAAAAGGCTGCACCCGCCGCAACCAGAATCGAGATCGCATGTCGGGTCACATAATGGAAAGCATTCTCATGCATCCGTTCCGCATAAGGCATCGAAGCCGATGCCACCATGATCGAACCGATGCACAGCAAAGCCAGCACACAAAAAATCAGCACATTACGCGGATTAACTTCAGCGGGTAACTTAGGTACCCACTGCTGATAAAATTGATTAATTTTATTGATCGCAGTCTGAGCAAACTCAGCCATATCACGAATCCTTGTTATTCTTAATTGAGTTCATTCACATAGGCCACAAACTTGCGACCACGTTCCGGATAACCGGAGAACATGTCAAAACTTGCACATGCAGGAGACAATAACACGACATCATGTGCCTGAGTGCGCTTCTGACAAATTTCTACTGCTTCCTGCAGGCTTTCTGCATGCACCAGCTCAGTTGTACCCGCAATGGCTTTTTCAATAATTGGACGGTCCACACCAATTAATACAGCTATTTTTGCATACTTAGATAATGAGTCACGTAAAGCAGTAAAGTCCTGACCTTTACCCTGACCGCCAAGAATAATGGCAACTTTACCACCTTGAGCTTCGATTGCCATGCCCAAGCCATCAAGTGCTGCCAGTGTTGCACCAATATTGGTTCCTTTGGAGTCATTATAATAACGTACCCCATTGACTTCTTTAACAAATTCGCAGCGATGTTCCAAACCTTTGAAGGTTTTTAACGTATCCAGCATAACGTCCATTGGCAGGCCAATTGCTTCACCTAGAGCCAGACAAGCCAAGGCATTCGCCACATTATGGGTACCTTGAATGTACATGTCAGAACTTTTGAGCAGACGTTCACGACCACGTGCCAGCCAGATCGTGCCATCCTTATCTTTGAGAATACCGTACTGGTTGATGTCCGGTGCATTCAAACCAAAGCTCTGCATCGGTGTTGCATCTGGAACCAGTGGACGGGTCAGTGAATCATCACGGTTAAACACCACTTTTTTCACGCCTTGGAAAATACGGTGTTTGGCGGTGTGATAACCCATCATGTCGCCATGACGATCCAGATGGTCTTCACTCATATTCAGAACAACAGCCACTTCAGCCTGCAAGTTTGATGTGGTTTCTAACTGGAAGCTCGACAACTCCAAAATATACAGTTCAGGATCATCTTTGGTCAGATCCAGTGCTGGACGACCAAGATTCCCCCCAACCGCCACTTTTTTACCCGCATTCGCTGCCATCAGACCGATTAAAGTAGTTACGGTACTTTTGGCATTGGAACCGGTAATCGCCACAATCGGCTTATCAGTCGCACGACGTAAAATCTGGATTTCACTTACCACAGGAATACCTTGATCTAGTGCTGCCTGGATTTCAGGCAGTTTTGGATCGAGTCCCGGGCTGATGATAATTTCTTCGGCAGAGAGCAACAGATTCTGGTCAAACTTGCCAAAACTGGTCTGTACTTCCGCAGGAATCTGGTCATGTCCCGGAGGGGTGGCTCTTGAGTCCGTTACTGCAACGCGGTAGCCCTGGTCATGTAAGAAGTTGACCGCTGCAACACCTGAAATCCCAAGTCCTGCAACGACTTTTAATCCACCACGTTGTATTAACATTTTCGCCCCATTTTCTGGTCTATTTTAAAACTGACGAAATGGTAGCACTTTGCTGTTTTGAATGCTTTTTCTGTTTTGACTTTCTCTGGCATTTTTTGTGTCAGGGCGTAAAAAAATATCGTTAAATCTTCATCTTTAATCGGTTTAATAATTAATAAATTTTTATTGGAGCCATCATGGGAATAAAAGTTAAGACTATGCTATCCATAACTTGAAAGGAAAATCAGATAACGCTTCCATTCATAATATAGAAAAATAGTGGATTCTTTTCACCTAGATAAATTAATAAGTTTTTAAAAAATAAAAAATTAGGGAGCTTATTTCTAAGCTCCCTACTCATTTGCATGCTCAGTTTTTATTCTCAAACAGAATGAAAGTTTACTTCCATTTCACTGCCTGAGCTTTAGGTTTTGTACTTGAGCTTTGTTCCGATGCCGGACAGGCACAGTTACCACCACAGCCACTGGCCATAGCCGGTTTTAACCATTTCGCCAGCGTATGCCAGTCCTTGGCTGCACAGGCATCAGACAACTTCTGGAAGACTGAGCGTGAAGTATTCGGAAATACCTTTTTAAATACCACGAGCGCACTCCAGACAACCAGTACCGCTACAATCAGAATTTCAATCATCTCAATCTCCCATTCACATGATCATTCAGATCTAGCCAAGGTTTCCCTTCAGCCAGTTTAACCCAAATAATGTGATGCAATTTGATAAGTCAGGAATGACATGAAATATGCCAAACCAAACAGGTAGAAGGTCATAAAGCTGACCGTTTTCCATGAACCGGTTTCACGCTTCACAGTGGCTAAGGTCGCCAGACAATGTGGTGCATAAATAAACCATACCAGTAGAGACAAGCCGGTCGCGATCGACCAGCCCAAATCACCGCCGCCACTAATCAGTGCCGCCAGACCCTCAGACATGGCATCTTCATCGACTGCAGACAAGGCATAAACCGTACCCAGTGCTGCCACGACAACTTCACGCGCTGCCATCGCCGGAATCAGTGCAATACAGATCTGCCAGTTAAAGCCCAATGGTGCAAAAATAGGTTGCATCACATGGCCCAGCATCCCGGCAAAGGAATAATCGATATCCGGTAAAGTTGCACCTTCTGGTGGTTGCGGGAACGTACACAGGAACCAAAGCAGGATGGATAGCGCAAAGATGATGCCGCCGACACGCTTCAAGAAAATTTTGCCGCGATCCAGTAGGCCAATCCAGACGTTTTTCACATCCGGGAAACGGTAACTTGGCAGCTCCATCAACAGCATATGCTGTGACTTGTCCTTATGGAAAAATTTCAGGATAAAGGAAACAATCAGTGCACTTAGAATACCGGCCATATACAGACCAAATAACACCAAACCTTGCAGATTCATGAAGCCCCACACGGTTTGCTCAGGAATGAAGGCTGCAATCAGCAAAGCATATACTGGCAGACGTGCCGAACAGGTCATCAGTGGCGCCACAAAAATCGTGGTCAGACGGTCACGTGGGTCACTAATCGTTCTTGAAGCCATAATTCCCGGTACGGCACAGGCAAAGCTGGACAATAATGGAATAAAGGCTCGGCCCGAAAGACCCGCTTTAAACATCAATTTATCCAGCAGGAAGGCGGCACGTGGTAAATAGCCGGACTCTTCTAGTACCAGAATAAAGAAGAACAGAATCAGAATCTGCGGCAGAAAGACCACGACCCCACCCGCGCCGGCAATAATCCCGTCAACCACCAAGCTGTTTAATAAAGGATGAGCGATCAGTCCACCCATGTACTCGCCCAACCAGCCGAAGAAAGTTTCAATCCCATCCATGAATGGCGCAGCCCAAGCAAAGACCGCCTGAAACACCACAAACATCATAATGGCTAAGCTAAGCAGGCCCAATACCGGATGCAGGAATATCTTGTCCAGAAAATCAGTACGTTTATCTTCCTGATCGGCATAATTCACCACATCTTTCAGAATGCTGGTAATCTGATGATGGTGATCGCCACTCAAACCGCTGAGTTCAGTTTGCGGGGCAGAAAATTTGTTTTTATCCAGTGCATTTTTCAGGTTTTCAATGCCTGAAGTACGCACGGCAACGGTCTCAACCACTGGCACACCCAGACGTTCAGACAGTTTCTGGGTATTAATCTGCATGCCACGACGGCGTGCTTCATCCATCATGTTCAGCACCACCAGCATTGGACGACCCAGCTGAATCATTTCCAGTACCAGTCCCAGATGCAGTTTTAGGTTGGTTGCATCTACAACGCACAGGAAAGTATCCTGCTGGCCTTCTTCTGCAATTTTACCCTGAACCACATTACGGGTAATTTCTTCGTCCGGGCTAGTCGCATCCAGACTATAAGTACCTGGCAGATCCAGTACACGTACCGGTTTGCCTGAAGGAAGCGTAAAATTCCCGACTTTACGTTCAACCGTAACCCCGGCATAGTTGCCGACTTTTTGACGAGATCCGGTTAAATGGTTAAATAAAGAAGTTTTACCGCAGTTTGGGTTACCGACAAGGGCAATACGTAAGGTATCACTCATGCCGCGGCTCCCTGTTCAATTTCAATCTTGGCCGCTTCCGATTTTCGTAAAGCAAAACGCGTAAACCCTACCTGAATAAGAATCGGATCCCCACCAAAAATACCTTTGGTAATGACTTGTACCTGAGTCCCTGGTACAAAACCTAAAGTTTCCAAGCGACTGGCCACAACATCGTGGGAAGCGCCTTTACCATCAGTAGTTCGATTAACTTTTCGAATGATGGCAGTTTGTTTTGCTTTCAAATCAGACAAACGCACCGTGAAAATTCCTAAGACTTTTGTACAGTATACAAACAAATGAGAATAATTAACAAATAAGTATTAATTACATTTCTTCTTAGCTGTATAGCACATCGACATGTTCGTAAAATTAAACTAGAGTGGAGATGAGCAATCAGGCTTCTCGCTTTTAAAATTATCTTCATTAAACATCATGCTGAATAAAAAACCTCGCATTCCTAGTCCAGTTCAGATTCCTGAAGCTTTCAGTTACTTACAGGGTTTTCGTGATTATCTGATTGCCCAGACAGTGAGCCCTCATACCCGAAATGCCTATTTGTCTGATCTGATCCAGTGTGCTGAATGTCTGGTTAAACCTTTACCAGAATGGAACCATGATGATATTTCCGATGTGCTGATTGAACTAACCAAACAGCAAAAAAGTCCACGTTCAATTGCACGATGTTTGTCCGCCTTACGTTCTTTTTATAAATTCCTGCGGGAACAAAAACTGCGGAGTGACAATCCGGTCGCTGCCCATAAAACACCAAAACTGGGCCGTGCCCTGCCCAAAGACCTGTCTGAAGCTGATGTCGAAGCGCTGATTCATGCACCTGATATTAATACTGCCCTTGGTTTACGTGATCGTGCCATGTTTGAAGTGCTTTATGCGTGCGGTTTACGGGTGACGGAACTGATTAATCTGCGTCTGGATCTGATTAATTTAAAACAGGGCTATTTGCGTATTGTCGGTAAAGGCAATAAAGAACGTCTAGTGCCGATGGGACAGATGGCCTGTGAATGGGTAGAAAAATATTTACAGGAAGCACGTCCGCAATTGTATAAGACAGCGACTGATTATCTGTTTCTCACCCAGCATGGTGGGATCATGAGCCGGCAGAATTTCTGGTATGCCATTAAACGCTACGCACTACAAGCCGGAATTCAGGCTGAACTGTCTCCACATACTTTGCGCCATGCCTTCGCCACGCATTTACTTAATCATGGCGCTGACTTACGGGTAGTACAAATGTTGCTAGGTCATAGTGATTTATCCACCACACAGATCTATACCCATGTGGCACAAGTTAGAATGCAGCAACTGCATGCAACCCATCATCCACGGGCTTAAGAGCTGATTTGAATAGAATAAACTGAGAAGTTTGACGTAGCTCTATCTTTTTTTGCTATGCTAATGCTCTGTTTTTAGTCCAAGAAAAAAAAGGGTTATTATGACATTTGCCCGCACCAAAATTTTTATCGCTTGTCTGCTTGCTACCGGTCTGGGACTGAGCGCATGTTCCAATTCCAATAATTCAGATAAAAAGCAAGATACGCTTACAGCAAGTGCACCGGCGACGGGTGAAGCCTCTAACCTTAGCGAACGTAATGCACAGCAACGCCTGATTTCAACGCTCGAAGGTCATTTCAAAAAAGCGGGGATTAACGCAAAAATCACCGGCATTAAAACCACTGAAGTACCCAACATGTCTTGGGTCAGCCTGGAAGGTATGGCACCCGTCTATGTGACAAATGACGGTAAATATCTGATTCAGGGCGATGTCATTCGTCTTGGTGATAAAGAGCTGCACAATGTCAGTGAAACCCTGCAATCTGACGTGAACAAGAAACTCTTTGCAAATCTTAAAGCTGAAGACCTGTTGATCTATCCAGCCAAAGGTAAAACCAAGCACGTGATCTATGTCTTTACCGATGTCAGCTGTCCATATTGTCACAAATTCCATGAACAAATGGATGAAATGAACAGCAAAGGTATCGAAGTGCTTTATATTGCTTGGCCACGTGGCGAGCAGCATATGCCTGCTATGGAAGCCATTTGGTGTAATTCCGATCGTCGCGCAGCCTTCGATCAGGCCATTGCCGGTGGATCTATCACCCCTACCACTTGTAAAAATCCTGTGAAAGATCAATATCAAATGGGTCTTAATATTGGTGTCAATGGCACCCCGGGTATATACAGTTCTGAAGGACTTTATCTCGGTGGCTATATGAGCACATCAGAATTATTGGATCGACTTAAATAACTCATTTTAATTAGTTATTTAACTTTATTTTATAGATGAAGATATTCTGAAATGACCCTAGAGTCAGGCCGCTTTTTTAGCTATGATCTAGGCTCTCGTAAAAACTGTTTATATTTGGAGTGTGACGTGAAACCAGTTCGTCTGGCAATCCTCGGTCTTGGTACTGTGGGTGGTGGTGCCCTTAAACTATTAAAAGAAAATGCTGCTGAGATTAAACGTCGCACCGGTCGTGAAATTCAAATTACCCATGTTGGTACGCGTCGCCCGCGTCCTGATCTGGATCTACCTGAATCAGTCAAACAAAGTGCAGATCTGCTCGACATCGTACGTCAACCTGATGTAGATGTGGTGGTTGAAGTCATGGGCGGTATTCACCCTGCTTATGAAGTGATTAAAGAAGCCATTCTGCATGGTAAACAGGTCGTAACTGCGAACAAAGCTTTGCTCGCTGAACACGGGAATGAACTGTTCAAACTTGCCGATGACAACGCTGTGCAAATTGCTTACGAGGCAGCGGTGGCTGGCGGCATTCCAATTATTAAAGTGATGCGTGAAGGTCTGGCAGCCAACAAGATTGACTGGCTGGCTGGCATCATCAACGGTACAGGCAATTTTATCCTGACTGAAATGCGAGATAAAGGCCGTGCCTTTGCTGATGTACTGAAAGAAGCACAAGAACTGGGTTATGCAGAAGCTGATCCAACCTTTGACGTTGAAGGCATCGATGCAGCACACAAACTGACATTACTGGCCTCTATTGCTTTTGGTATTCCGTTGCAGTTTGATAAAGTCTTTACTGAAGGCATTAGCAAAATTACTGCACAAGACGTGAAATATGCTGAAGACTTGGGCTTCCGTATCAAACACCTCGGTATTGCCCGTCGTGCTGAAACTGGTATCGAACTCCGTGTACACCCTACCCTGATTCCTGAAGAGCAATTGATCGCTAATGTGAATGGTGTAAAAAATGCAGTTCTGGTTCAAGCCAATGCGGTTGGTCCTACACTGTATTACGGTGCAGGTGCGGGTGCTGGTCCTACAGCTTCTGCAGTAGTCGCAGATGTCGTGGATATCGTACGTGATATTTCTTATACTGAAGATGGTGCTGGTACAATTCCACAACTGGCTTTTGAAAGCTTAAGTGACCTGCCAATCCTGCCACGTGAAGAAATGACGACTGGATACTACATCCGGATCAATGCTGAAGATCAAACCGGAGTACTGGCTGAAGTAACCTCTATTCTAAGCCGCGAAGGCATCAGTATTGATGCAATTCTGCAGCAGTCACGTCTGAAAGATCTTATTCCTATCGTGATCCTGACTGATCCAGTCAAGGAAGCGAAAATGGATGAAGCGTTAAAACAAATTCAAGCTCTTCCTGTCATTCATGGCGAAATTGTACGAATTCGTTTAGAATCGCTTGATAATTAATCGGGTCGAGGGGACACTCTCCCCTTGCCAAGCTCTACACACAATTGGAACATCATCATGTCGAATGCCAATCGTTATACTGGTTTAGTTGACCGCTATCGCGACCGTTTACCAGTGTCTGCAACTACTAAAGCCGTTTCTCTGGGTGAAGGTAACACGCCACTGATTAAGCTTGCGAATATTCCGCGCATTATTGGCAAAAATGTTGAAATTTATGTGAAGTACGAGGGCTTAAACCCGACTGGTTCATTTAAAGACCGTGGTATGACCATGGCGGTAACAAAAGCGGTTGAAGAAGGCTCTAAAGCGATTATCTGTGCTTCTACAGGTAATACTTCAGCAGCTGCAGCAGCTTATGCAGCGCGTGCAGGTATCAAGGCGTTTGTTTTAATCCCAGAAGGCAAAATTGCGATGGGTAAAATGGCGCAAGCGATGATGTATGGTGCGATCACCATGCAAATCCGCGGTAACTTCGATGACGGTATGCGTCTGGTAAAAGAAATCGCTGACAAAGCACCTGTCACTATCGTGAACTCAATCAACCCATACCGTCTGCAAGGTCAAAAAACCATTGCTTACGAAATCGTGGATGAATTGGGCCGTGCACCAGATTACCACTGCCTGCCTGTAGGTAATGCGGGTAACATTACTGCGCACTGGATGGGTTATACCGAAGCGGTTGCAAATCAGCCTGCTGGCGAGTTTGAGCAAGTGGTTTACGACGCTGCTACTGATGCCTTCACTGGTCCTAAACCTGAAGGTCTGCCAACAATGGTAGGTTACCAGGCTTCTGGTGCTGCACCTTTCCTTCGTGGTGCACCTGTTGAAAATCCTGAGACTGTTGCAACTGCAATCCGTATCGGTAATCCACAAAGCTGGAACCATGCGAAAGCGGTTGTTCGTGATTCTAAAGGCTGGTTCGATGAACTGACTGATGCCGAGATTCTGGAAGCGCAACGTCTTCTTTCTATGTATGAAGGCGTATTCGTAGAACCTGCATCTGCAGCTTCAATCGGTGGCGCAATCCGTGACATTAAAGCAGGTAAAATTGCTGAAGGTTCTGTGATCGTGTGTACTGTAACTGGTAACGGTCTGAAAGATCCGGATACTGCGATCAAACAATGTTCTGATGCCGTAATGCTTTCAATTGACGCAACTTTAGAACAGGTTCGTGAATCAATTCTTTCTAATATGTAATTTAGATTGAAATAAAAGGCCCTGCAATTGCAGGGCTTTTTATATGCGCTTAAAAAAGATTAAACACGTTGTTTAGGCAGGCTAGATACCCAAGTCATCAGACGAGTCGCATCATTGGTACGTGCAGCAGTTGAATCCGCACCTAATACCACGACCACCACAGGACGGTTATTCAAGGTGGTGTGCATGACGACACAACGTCCTGCTTCATTAATATAACCGGTTTTAGACAGATTGATATTCCAACCACCATTACGCACCAGTGAATTGGTGTTGTTGGATTTCAATACACGGTAACCCAGGTTGAAATCATAGCTGGCAGTGGTAGAGAATTGACGGATCAGGCCATACTGTGAAGCGGTATTGACCAGAATCCCCAAATCACGTGCAGAAGACACATTGCCAGGATGCAGGCCAGTAGATTCCATATAATGGGTTGAATTCATGCCCAGCTCTTTAGCTTTGGCATTCATCTTCGCAATGAAGGCTGCACGACCGCCTGGATAAGTACGCGCCAATGCAGCTGCAGCCGGGTTCTCAGACTTCATCAAAGCAAATAATAAGGCTTCAGCACGATTCATGCTGTCCCCGGCTCTTAAGGTAGAACTTGAGCTCTTACAGCCTGCACAGGAAAAATCAGCCTGTTGCAGGGTAATTTTTTCAGACATATTCAAACGCGCATCTGAAATCACTACTGCAGTCATCAATTTGGTAATCGACGCAATCGGGTAAGCATTATTGGTATTTTTACTGAATAACACTTCACCTGTCTGTGAATCCATCACCAGAGCTGCACGCGCACTTACAGCAGGTTGATTAATAAAATGACTATTATCAATAATCTGCAAAGGTTTTGTCGGTACTGGCGCTGGTGCACTGCCCTGACGAATCGTCGTCGTAACAGTTGCTGAACCTGGTGGTGAAGGTTCTGCAGCAGATACGCTCAAATTATCATTCATGAGCTGATTGACTTCATCAGAAGACCAGCTGATGCTGGATCCGCCCTCTGTTGTGCCAGAATTCATAATGATTTCAGCAAAACTTGTCGTGCTCATGCTGATTAACACGGACAGGCCGAGTAGATGCCTTAAAGACTTGTTTATTTTCTTCACTATTCCTTCACTCAACTAACAGAGGTAAGATTGATTTGCGTATTACCTCTAATATGCCTTACATTTAAACACAATGCCGAACATTTTTTGTTCTTGACACTATGTGATAAGTTTCAGATTTAATCTGCGAATAGGATTGCTAATTTTGTAGTTTCATTGCAAGCTTATTTTGCTTTATGTAACAAAAAAATGATTTTTTAATGAGGGAGAGTCTAGGTGATCACAGTTTTAGTTGTCGACGACCATGAATTAGTTCGTACTGGAATTTGCAGAATGCTGGAAGACCATGCGGATGTTCAGGTGATTGGACAGGCTGAATCTGGTGAAGAAGCAATTACCCTCGTCCGTCAGCATCATCCCAATGTGGTTCTGTTAGATGTCAACATGCCAGGTATCGGTGGTGTAGAAACCACACGCCGTTTGCTACAGACTGCTCCTGAAACCAAAGTTCTTGCGGTCAGTGGCCTGGCTGAAGAACCTTATCCTTCACTATTATTGAAAGCAGGTGCCAAAGGTTATATCACCAAAGGTGCACCTGTATCAGAGATGGTCCGTGCCATCAATAAAGTCATGCAGGGCGGTAAATATTTCAGTGCCGACATTGCTGAACAGCTGGCGAGTTCTTACCTGTCCGATACCCAGCAATCTCCTTTTGACGCACTGTCTGAACGTGAAATGCAGGTAGCCATGATGGTAGTGAACTGTATCAGCGCGCAGGAAATTGCCGACAAGCTGTTTGTAAGTGTTAAAACAGTTAATACTTACCGTTACCGGATCTTCGAAAAACTGAATATCGATAGTGATGTTAAACTAACCCATCTTGCAATGCGCTATGGCCTGATTAAACCTTAATTTAACCCTCTGCTTAATGCGGTTCCTATGGCGCAAACATCCAGTTATTCTGAACTGAATCAATATCATCTGGGCCTATGGTATAGCGCCTACCGCCTGATTATCAGCACGGGTCTGTTGCTGATTTTTCTGCTGACTTATCCTGATATGACTACAGATTATCAGTATCCTAAACTCTATCACTATGCCTTAATGATTAGCGTCGCCGTCAATACTGTGCAGCTGTTTACGCTGAGATGGGTAAAGCGCCTGATTCAGCCGCAGTTCATTCTGATTTTTGCCAGCGATGTCTTTTTTCTCAGTTTATTGACCTTGGCCAGTCAGGGTCCAAACGTGCATCTCGGACTGATTTTTGTTATTACCATTTTTTCAGCCTCATTATTGCTCGATGCCAAGAAGGCCCTGATCATCACCCTGATTGCGGTGATTAGTATCATCTACCAGCATTTTATCGGCAGTATTTTTGCCTTTTCCTCGCTTACCAATATCGGGAATAGTGCCCTGCTGGCCTTTTTGTTTTTTGTCGTCTATGGCTCAGGACAAATTGCGGTACGGCGCTTTCAGATTCTGGAAAACCTGAATTTTTCTCAATCGCTGGAACTATATCGCTTACAGAATATTAACCGCTATATTCTGGAACAGATTGAAACCGGCTATCTGGTTTTAGATGAGAATTACCATGTGGTGCTCAGTAATCCGGCTGCCTGTCATCTGCTCGGCATTGAGCCAATGTATGCCCATGAAAGATTTTCGTTATACCAATCTCAAAATGACCTGTTTGAACTGATCCGTTTTGAAAATCTGGAAAATGGCGAGCGGTTTCAATTTGAATCCCAGCAGAGTCGTTATAATATTCACGTGCAGGTACAAAAGCTGATTGTGCCGCACCAGACTCTGACTCTCCTCGTGCTGCAAGATGCCCGTAAACTTAATCAGCAGGTGCAACAGTTAAAGCTTGCTGCTCTAGGCCAGCTTTCCGCCAGTATTGCCCATGAAATTCGCAATCCTCTGGCTGCCATTGTACAGGCCAATGATCTTTATCTCGATTCTGAACCTGAACAGCAACAAGTTCTGCATCAGATGATTAGCCGACAGGCCACCCGGATTGACCGGATTATTCAGGACACCCTGAATATGGTGAAGAATAAAGAAACCCATCCAGTCGTAATTCAGCTGAATGAATTTATACCACTGTTTATTCAGGAAGATTTAGCAGATGTGGCGGACCAGATTCAATTTAATATTGATGTACCACTGGCAATTCAGTTCGATGAAGCCCAGTTACGTCAGATTCTAATTAACCTGATTCGTAATGCCATCCGGCATAATTCACCGGATTCGTCCCATATTCAATTGAATATTCACCCATATGAACATAAGGTATGGATAGATGTCCGGGATTTTGGCTCTGGTGTTGCCACCCATGATCAGGAATTATTATTTAAACCTTTTTTCAGCACGTCTATCCATGGAACGGGACTCGGACTATATTTATCACACAGTTTTTGTGAAGCCAATCAGGCACAACTCAACTACATTTCACAAGAACAGGGCGCATGCTTTCGGATTAGCTGTCAACGTGTGACAGCATAAAAGGAATAAGGGGAAATATTGTGGAACAACAACCACTGGTTTTATTGGTGGATGATGAGGAAGATCTATGTACCCTCATGCAAATGTCATTGATGCGCATGGGAATCCGTACGCATATTGCTCATCGTCTGGAAGATGCAAAAAAATGTCTTAGGGATCATCAATATGATGCCTGTCTGACAGATCTAAATCTTCCTGATGGCAATGGTCTGCAATTACTGGACTGGATTAACCAGCATTCCCCTCACCTTCCGGTAGCTGTTCTAACGGCCTATGGTAATATGGAAATTGCCATTGCTGCACTCAAGGCAGGTGCATTTGACTTTGTCAGCAAACCGATTAATCAAAAGCATCTGGAACAACTGCTGCAAAAAGCGCTAAATAAACCAGTAGACTATTATCAGAATAATTCCAATGACTCATTAGAGCATAAGCTGCTAATTGGACAATCCCTGCCTATTCAGCAATTACGTGTCACCTTGAAAAAAATTGCCCGCTCTCAGGCCCCGGTATTTATTACTGGCGAATCAGGTACCGGGAAGGAAGTGGTGGCCAATCTGGTTCATCGTCTTAGTAACCGCAATGAAGGGCCTTTTATCGCGATTAACTGCGGTGCAATCCCGACTGAATTAATGGAAAGTGAACTGTTTGGCCACAAGAAAGGCAGCTTTACTGGCGCGACTCAGGACAAGCAGGGACTGATTCAGTCTGCCCATGGAGGCAGTTTGTTCTTAGATGAAATCGCCGAATTACCGCTATCTATGCAGGTTAAACTGTTACGTGCCGTCCAGGAAAAACGCATTCGTCCAGTCGGTTCTGATACTGAAATTGATGTCGATTTCCGTGTTATTAGCGCCAGCCACCAGGATCTCGATGCGCTGGTACAACAAGGCAAATTCCGTCAGGATTTGTTCTTCCGTATTCACGTGATGGATCTGGTCTTACCACCACTGCGTGAGCGCGGCCAAGATATTCTGCTCCTCGCTGAGCATTTTGTTCAAAAGATCTGTCAGGAATGGGAGATTCCTGCGAAAAAACTGACAGAACGGAGCAAGGAATTTTTACTGGAGCAATACTATCCGGGCAATGTACGCGAACTGCGTAACATTATTGAACGAGCTATTACTTTGAGTGATGAAGACAAGATTGATCTTCAGCATCTGCAAACTGCTCCACTGCGTCATACGGTATCCGTCCAATCAGAAACGGCAAATCTGGCAGAGCCGACCTCATCTACGGATCAGATCATTATTCCCAAGAAACTCCCCGAGGAAGGTCTGGAACTGTATTTAGAAAAGATTGAAAAAGAAATTCTGCTGAATGCTTTGAATCTGACGCATTGGAATCGTACATTGGCCGCCAAAAAACTCGGTATGTCGTTTCGCTCTTTACGTTATCGTCTGAAAAAATTCGGACTGGATACCGAAGAAGAGGAATAATTATTTCTGCAGGAGCAGCAAGTCTGTGACGTGATCCAGATAGCTCTCCTCACGCGCATCCTGACCGAGAGGATAGGTGAAATGTGGCTGAATCCCCTGTCCTTCAATCATATTGCCGCTCGGGCTAAAGTATTGCGACACCGTCATCTGCAAAGCAGAGCCATTGCTCAAAGGAAACAGTTTCTGCACCACCCCTTTGCCATAGCTCTTTTCCCCTACCACCCAGGCACGATTATGTTCTTTCAGAGCAGCAGTAAATACTTCTGCAGCGGAAGCCGAACGGTTATTGATTAGAATCCCGACTTTCAGATTTTGAAATTCAATTCCTGGAAGTGCCTGAAATTGCTGATTACCTTCAGAACGGCTCTTGGTCGAGACAATAATGCCCTGATTCAGGAACAAATCTGCTGATTCAACAGCCGCAGACAATAAACCACCCGGATTATTACGTAAGTCAAACAGCACTGCTTTCAGGCGATTGGTTGAATAACTTTCAATAATTCGCTTGATTTCATTAGCAGTATCTTGCTGGAAAACTTTGACCTGCAGCACCAGAACCTGATTACTGTGCAGCGTCGATTTAATCTCGGTATCCACTTTGGTATTGCGGACCAGTGTAATCGGTACACTTTGCGCAGAAAGCTGAAGCGTTAAAGTAGAGCCAATGGCACCAGTCAATAAATCTCGCACCTGCTCACGTTTCAGCGCACTCAAGACCTGATCATCAATCTTATAAACTGTGACACCATTGCGAAGGCCTTGTTTGGCAGAGTCAGCATCCGGACTTAGGCCTTGTACCATCCATTGTTTTAGCTGTGGATTAAAATGCAGATCAAAATCAATACTGGCCAGATCACCTTCAGTATATTCACGCAGCTGTTTATAGTCTTCAGGAGATAAATAGCGGGAATAACGGTCCAGGCCGCTCACCAAACCTTGAATGGCTTGCTGGAAAAGCACATCGTCATTTTTGTCTTGAATATAATTATCTTTGACGATGCCATAAATCTGAACAAATTCCTGGATGGATGTAACAGGAATTTCATTATAGACCTGTTCATCCATTTCCAGTTCATCGAGTGCCATCTCGGTCGAAACAGCACTCCAGGCGGAATGACTCAAACACATCAGTAAGCAGGATAAGACTACAGACTTGCCATGTGTTTTTATCATTCTTAGACCTGTTTTATAAAAGATTAAGCATGCAGCTCAATAAGATTGCGACCCTGCATTTCAGCTGGTACCGGAATTTGCATCAAGTTCAGCAGGGTTGGTGCAACATCAGCCAGTACGCCACCTTCTGCGATTGTTGCAGAGCTTGGACCCACATAGATAAATGGAACCAGTTCAGTGGTATGCTGGGTATGCACTTGACCGCTCTGATAATCCTGCATCTGCTCCACATTACCATGGTCTGCAGTAATAATCATATGACCTTTTTTCGCCATCACAGCTTCATAAACTCGGCCTAAGCAAGTATCCACGGCTTCAACGGCTTTCACTGCTGCATCAAATACACCAGTATGGCCGACCATATCACCATTGGCATAGTTCACAACCAGTAGGTCAAACTCGCCTGAATTGATCGCTGCCACCAGTTCATCTGTTACTTCATAGGCACTCATTTCCGGTTTCAGGTCATAAGTCGCAACATTTGGAGATGGGATCAGGATACGTTTTTCACCTGGATATTCATCTTCACGGCCACCGCTAAAGAAGAAGGTTACATGCGCATATTTCTCAGTTTCTGCAATACGTAGCTGAGTTTTGCCCAGGTTCGACAGATACTCACCTAAAGAATTTACCAGCGCTTCTGGCATATAGGCTACTGGCGCATCAATGGTCGCCTGATAACGGGTCAACATCACGAATTTCGCCAGATTCGGTACAACCTTACGTTCAAAACCGGCAAAATCTTTTTCAACAAAGGCACGAGTCAATTCACGGGCACGGTCAGCACGGAAGTTCATGAATACAACGCTGTCGCCATCCTGAATCTTCACAGTGTCGCCAATGCGAGTCGCTTTTACGAATTCGTCTGATTCCTCTGCAGCATAAGCCTGTTCCAGACCTTCAACTGCAGTAGCTGCAGTACGCACTGCTTCACCTTCAGTCAGCAGACGATACGCTTGCTCTACACGATCCCAACGGTTGTCACGGTCCATGGCAAAATAACGACCGATCATGCTGACAATACGACCCTGGCCCGGATATTGAGCAAATAATGCATCCAGTTTTTCTAAAGAGGGTTGCGCACTTTTTGGTGGTGTATCACGGCCATCGAGAAACGCATGCAGATAAACCTGAGCACCGCGTTTTAAAGCCAGTTCAGCCATCGCCACGATATGATCTTCGTGTGAGTGCACACCGCCTTCAGACAACAGACCCATAATGTGGACTGCGCCATTTGCTGCTTTGGCTTTCTCAACCGCATCTACCAGCACTTCATGTTCGAAGAAAGCACCAGTACGGATATCTTTGGTAATACGGGTAAAGTCCTGATACAGCACACGGCCAGCACCGAGATTCATATGACCAACTTCAGAGTTCCCCATTTGACCATCAGGCAGGCCGACATCTTCACCTGAACCTGAGATCAAACCATGCGGATGCTTTTCCTGCATAGCAGTTAAATTTGGTCGTTTAGCCGCTAAAAACGCATTGTCTTCGACCGCTTCGCGATGACCCACACCATCCATAATCACCAAAACGTGAGGGATTTTGCCAGCAGTTGCATCCGTCATAATGAAATACTCTTTTCGTCTACGAATTAATCGCTCTAGTTTACCGAATTTTGCAAAAAGAGGCCATGACCAGACGATGGTTTAAGCCTCTTGTTGCGATTGATTTCTTCTATTTTCCTGTAGTTTAGCGGGCCCGATGGAGCAAGTAGCCGCCAATAGCAAACATCAGCAAAATAGGAATAAATACAAACCATGCCGGTGACGGCGCATAGACCAGACTGGCATAACCGAGAAAATCCTGCAGATAGAAGAAGCCTAACCCTGCGAATAACGCAATCACCAAACGGAAGCCCATCGATTGCTGACGCAATGGCCCAAAGATAAATGAACAGGCAATCACTACCAGCGCAATCAGGGCAAATGGCGAACCGACTTTCTGCCAGAAAGCCAGCTGATAGGTTTTAGGTACCTGACTATATTCATGCATATAGCTCATAAAGCTCACCAGCTGGCTTGGCGATAAATCTTCCGGATCAATCGTCACCATATGCACATATTTCGGCTGCAAGGCCAAAGCCAGTGGTTGCTCATCATGCTGTACCAGTGTCGCATTGCCGTTTTGTAAAATATCAAACTGTTCTGTGCTATCTAGTTTCCAAGCCCCATCTTTGACGAATTCACCCTGCTTGGCATCCAGAGTACCCCGCAGTCGGTAATTGTCATCAAAGTCCAGCATCTGTACATTTTTCAGCTGGCCCTTGGCGTTGGCATAATCAATATAGATAAAGCGATTACCCTCACGCGTCCAGTAACCTTTCACTTCACCAATTTTGACTGGCTTGTTATAGCTTTTGACTGCTTTGGCCTGTTCATTGGTATATGGAATCACCCACTCGCTCAGGGCAAACGATAATACGACCAATAGCAATGCTGAACGGATCACCCAGCCGACAATCCGCCACAGACTGACTCCGACTGAACGCATTATGATCAGTTCACTATTGGAAGCCAATGTACCTAAACCGAGTACCGCGCCAATCAGTGCCGAAATTGGCAGGATTTCATAAAGATAATTCGGTGCCCCCCAGAGTACATATTTCAAGGCATCCCAGGCACCATAGCCTTCTTTCAGGGAACCCAATTCACCTAAATACGTAAATAAGACCTGCAGACCTGAAAGAACAGCGGTTGCCCCAAGCATCGCCAGCGCGGTGGTTCCGGTCACATGTTTGGCAACTATACGACGTGCTAACATTGTTAAGACCTCACTCGCTGAATCCGTTTTTTAATTTTTGGCGCCAAATTCTGTTTACGTGAGAACAATGCACCGGCTATGGCATATATGATCAGGACCAATGGATAAGCCCAAATGCCCATTTCCGCCTTGCTGACCCGGGTTTTGATCGCCATCAGGGCGACGATCAGGCTGGCAAAGATCATCAGTGCCGGGAATAATTTGAGATAGCGACCTTGACGTGGGCTCACTTCAGACAGGGCTACAGACAAAATCAGGGCAATTACAATGGCAAATGGTACAAAGACACGCCAGCCAAGCTCACTGGCTACGACAGGATCCTGACGATTTTTCCAAAGCTGTCCGGTCGGCAAGGCTTCAACTTCATCACTGGCCAGTTCTGCTTCTTTATCACTTTCGATCCGTAAACGATAGCTTTCAAATTCAGCCTGGGTATATTGCGGCGTGCCTGGATAAATTTCATAGCGGCGGCCATTGACGAGATCGACCACATTGGCCGCATCATTCGGCATTTCAATTCGGGTCGCTTCCTGCGCCAGAATCATCACATCTGGCTTGCCTTCTTTTTCCGCACGCTGATAGAAGAAGATATCTTTCAGGTTTTTGCGATCTTCGGATAGATCTCCGGCATAAATGGTATAAGGTCCGGAAGAGATAAATTCTTTGGGCCGAACCAGATCAAAGCCGGTTCGTACTGCCTGCTCACTGGTCAAGGCTTCGAACTGTCGAATCCCCCACGGTGAAGCCCACAACATGAGAAAGCCTTGTGCAAGGAGATAGACCAAAGTCATCGGAATCAAAAGACGTGCCAGCTGATGCCGGCTAATTCCGCTACCATTTAAGACCGCCATCTCATGATCAACATAGAGACGACCAAAGACCAGCATTAAGCCAATAAAGAACCCAAGTGGAAGAATCAAGGTCAGGAATTCAGGCAAACGATAACCAATGATGCTGAACAGGATTCCAGCATCCAGACGCCCCTGTGCGGCCACACCAAAATACTTGATCAAACGACCGCCCATCATGATAAGGGTCAGTAAGGCAAACACCACCAAGGAGGTCGATACCACTTGCTTGACCAGATAACGCCGAATAATCAAATTAGTTCTTCCAAAATGAGCTCCATAAAACGAGTGCTAGTTTACCCGAATAGCAAAAATATAAAACCTAGGTGGCTCTGCCCATTGAAAATCTATTCGGATAAATGTTTCAATGCTTGAATGATTTGCAAATCTAAACAGGCGTGAAAACAAGATATGAACCTTACAATTAATACGTCATTCCCAGAGAATGGATCAAGTCAATCTTTGTTGATTTTAGTCGACTCAGAACAGATTCAGAGCGCTGCATCAACATACCAAATCAACAGCCTAGATACATTAATTAAAGCATCTCAATTCAAGGCTGGTCTGGCAGAAAGTTTAAGCCTGATTGGACAGGTCAGCCAGTCTCAGCATGCGGCCCTGATCGGCCTCGGCAAGACTGCCGAATTACAAGCGGGAAAACTGGCGAAAATTGCCCAAGCCATTATTAAAGGCTCTCAAAAAAAATTCAAACAGATTTCTGTTGATCTGACACAACTTCCACAAGAATTGCACTATCTGTTTGCATTGGCTTTAACTCAAGCCAGCTACGGCTATGACGAATACAAGTCAAAAAAGAACGAATTTATTCTGCAGCAGATTGATTTCATCGCTGCCGAAACTCCGCTAACAGCTGAACAGTTGCAATTGATTCAGGCCGTTCAGACTGGTCAGAATCTGGCGCGTGATCTGGGTAATCGTCCTGGCAATATTTGTTTCCCAGAATATCTGGCAGAACAGGCGCAAGCGCTGGCGGCTCAATATCCGGACCTGCTTAAAGTAACTGTACTTAATGAACAGCAAATGGCTGACCTTGGTATGGGTGCCTTCCTTGCAGTTAGCAAAGGTTCAGACCGTCCAGGCCGTATTATTACAATTGAATATCTGGCTCATCGTGAAGAAGCACCAGTTGTATTACTGGGTAAAGGCATTACTTTTGATACCGGCGGTATTTCATTAAAACCAGGCGCTGGCATGGATGAAATGAAATACGATATGTGCGGTGCAGCTTCAGTTCTGGGCACGCTTCGTGCACTATGCGAATCTCGTTTACCAATTCATGTGGTAGGTGCGATTGCTGCAGCGGAAAATATGCCATCGGGCAAAGCCACCCGTCCAGGTGACATCGTAACCACCATGAGTGGTCAAACTGTTGAAATTTTAAATACTGATGCTGAAGGCCGTCTGGTTCTCTGTGATGCGCTAACTTATGTGAAACGCTTCAACCCTGCCCTGGTGATTGATATTGCAACTCTAACCGGTGCTTGTGTAGTGGCCTTAGGTTCAGTCTTGACCGGTATGTTTACGCCAGACAATGAGCTGGCTGCAGAGCTTGAAACCGCCGGCCAAAATGCATTTGACCGTGTATGGCGCATGCCAGTACTGGACGACTATCAGGAACAACTGGATTCACCATTTGCTGATATTGCCAATATTGGTGGCCCTAAAGCCGGTTCTGTAACAGCTGCATGCTTCCTGCAACGTTTTACGCGTGAATATCGCTGGGCTCACTTGGATATTGCAGGTACTGCATGGAATTCAGGTCCAAATAAAGGCGCAACTGGCCGTCCAGTACCTCTATTAATGCAATTCCTGGCTAATCGCGTTCAAAAGCATGGCTAAGGTCAGCTTTTATTTATTTGAAAAAAGCCCTGAACGACAAGTGGACAGCACTTGTCGTTTATGCCGTAAAATTTTGCGTCAGCCAGAGCGTATCTGGCTGCTGTGTGCCGATCCTGCCTTACAGCAGGAACTGGATGAAAAGCTATGGAACTTTGATCCTGCCAGCTTTATTCCGCATGGAATCGATCAGCCAGATGCGACCGTTTGTATATCGGCTCAATTACCAGAGCAGCCTGGCTGGATTATTTTTAATTTTAATCCGGAAGCACTTGAACCTGATGCGAAATTTAGTCACATTATTGAGATTATTGAAAACAATGAACCAGCCAAACAGCTGGGACGTGAAAAATATAAACAATATCGTCGCTTTGACATTCAGCCAAATACCTTTAAGCTCTAAGTAATCACGTGAACAAGGAGATGCAAGTGGCATTAAATGTAGGTCCAGATTTTAAACAGCGCTGGTTAAACACGCCTGAGGCTGTACGTCAGACCTTTATCGATGACCTCTCGCGCATCTGTGAAGTACTTAAGCCTGAAACCGCTGTAGAAGAATGGCTCGTTCGCGACCAACAGTTACAGAAAGAGTCTGAGCGTAAAATTGAAGCAGCGTATGCACAGCGCAAGGCCGAACTGATTGAAGAAGCACGTATTCGCAGACAACGGGCACTCGAAAAAGCCTTAGCCGAAAAACGTGCTGAAGAGCAAGCCTATGCCGAACAGCTACGCCGTGATGAAGAGCGAAAATTTGCCGAGCAGACCCGGAAGCTGGCTGAAATGCGTCATATGCTAGATACTGAGGTTCAGGATTATGCCGCACGTTATCAGAAAAATCCGGATCAGGTGCTCGACTTTGCCAAAGGTCGCCTAAATATCGACGATACCCAGATTTTATCTGAGCTGGAAAGCTTACGGTTACGTCTGGAACTCGAAGCAGAAACTGTGATTGAACAAACCGTCAATGCACTGCGTGAGAAATTACGCGCTGCAGCCAAAGAAGAAATTGACTATATTCTGAAAAATTCTGATCTGGCTGAGTAAAGTTGATCGTCAGTTGGCTGAAAAGATTCTTTTTATTTTTCAGCCTAATCCATCCCCTGTCTTGGTTAGTTTATTCCATCAAACTATAAAATCTGCTTTAAAATTAAAACAAGTCAGCCAGTAAAAATGCGGTATTGCCAAGCAGATAGCCCGCCCCTAGCAGAGTGCTAATCCAGAGAATTCCCCCAGTCACATTATAAAAACTGAAAGTTGCAAAGCTCATATGGCCAGAACCTGCCGCAAAAGGACCGAAGGAACGTACAAAGGGAATAAAACGCGCAATTAAGATCGTCTTGCCGCCATGTTTCATAAAATAATGATTGGTTTTGACCATATATTCGGGTTTGAAAAACCGTGAATGCTCATTGAAATATTTTAATCCGAGCACCCTGCCTGAATAATAATTCACGGTATAACCCAGAATCGAAGCAATCAGCAGCAATAAACCCATGGAGTGTAAGGTAATCAGGTCAGAGCTGGAACACAGCGCACCGACGGCAATCAACAGACTGTCACCGGGCAAAAAGAAAAAAAATGGCGAACCTGTTTCCGCAAAAATCACCAGGAACAAAATTGCATAGATCCATACCCCATACTGCTCCAGCAATAAGGGTAAAGACTGTTCAAGATGAAGTAAAAAATCGAGCATTCGACCTGTCCACTGGGGCTAAAATCGCGAGTTGAGCTACGTATTATCCCGAAAAATAAAAAAACAGTCTAATTTTTCAATTAGATTGTCTGGTAATTGCGCAGCTAATTTATTTCAAAAAGCCATTTTCGGCTAAGAATTCCATGCTGATTTTAGACTGTTCTGTAGTTTCTGCGGCCTTGTCACCAAGCAATAAACGCTCGATATAACGTGCCAGTACATCCACTTCCAGATTGACTTTAGTGCCTAACTTCCAGGTACCAATATTGGTCCGTTCTGCCGTATGCGGAATTAGATTCAGACTAAGGATATTTCCACGCAAGTGATTGATGGTCAGGCTGATGCCATCTACTGTTATAGAGCCCTTCTCTGCCAGATATTTGGCAATTTCTTTTGGTGCAGTCACTTCAAAATAAATGGAACGGGCATCGGAACGTACCACCGTAATTTCACCTACAGCATCGACATGACCAGAAACAATATGTCCACCAAAGCGTGTAGTTGGTAGCATCGCCTTTTCGACATTTACAGGTTGGCCGACTTTCCAGTTAGCCAGTGTAGTCCGGTCCAGGCTTTCACGTGATACGTCTGCAGCATACCAGTTCTCACCCCAGTCAATTACGGTCAGACAGATACCATTGGTGGCAATTGAATCGCCTAGATGTACATCGGACATATCTAGATCCGTCTGGATGCGTAAACGCACATCACCGCCAACGCTTTGCAGGCTCTCGACCTTGCCCAGACTTTCAATAATACCTGTAAACATCTTTATTTCCTTTTTCTCTGCACTTACCACAAGGCCAATTGGGTACTCACCCCGGTCGTATCCACACCGCCCAGCTCGGCATAATGATGCAACTGGCTCAGTAACTGACGGATTGGCGGACCTGACTTGGCATGTGTGTCGGTAATTACAATAAATTCTAGTACACGTGCACGTTCAGACTGGCGCTGTTTGCTGACACGATAACGTGGCACATCCTGAGTGAGCAAGGTTACACGGCCACGTTTCAGGTTGGCCTGCAGCAAATCTGTGGCACTGATATTACCATCGGTTGAATAACTGGTCAGGATAAAACGCGCATTAATGGTCGCCAACAAAGTTTCATAGGCTTCTTTGGCATGCTTGGATGAGTTGTACTGACTTGGACGTTCTTTACGCCATGCACGGTCAATCCCGCTCTTGAAGCCTTTAGTGTCTGGAGTCGGTAAATCCACCTGATCCCACAGCGTTAAAGCATTGAGTACATGATAGTTACTACTATAGGCATGCTGGTTATACGGTGGATCCAGATAAGCCACATCGACTTCAAAACCACTCATCTGATTGGCCAGATGTTGGGCATCTACACACCACATTTCTGCAGCAGGTCCTTGATGCTTGGCATCTTCACAGAAACGGCTTGGCGTTAACCAAAGTAAAGATTCAATACGTTCTAGTGCAGTCTGGGTTTTTCCACCCCAACCATGATGAAAACTTTTAAATACACCAGAAGTATTGCTGACAAAACTGGCTGAATAGAGCAGCGGTGCTAACAAAGCACTCATCTCGACATCATCGATTGCACCTTGCGCCTGCCAGGTCGCAATCTGCTGACGAATGGCATCAATACGCATGCCATTACGGCGCTTGAAGAACAAACGGTCACGGGTCGGATCATAGATTTCGTCATTGCGTGGACACAGGTTATGCGTCACCCAGCCTTTGACTTCAGGCAGACGGTTTAGATAGTCGATCGCTTTCTGATAGCCACCCAGTTCTTTAAATGCAGGTGCATCAGTGCATGCCAGAACTGCATGATTCAGCGCATGGCTATACGGTTCCCAGTCATTGGCAATGACACGATAGCCATTTTGACGTGCCAAACGTGATACCACACCAGAACCGGCAAAGAAATCGGCAAATATCGGCGCACGGCCATCTTCACGTTTTAGGGTTCCCGTGCTCTCAAGTGCTTCCAGAATTAAGTGTAGTAAACGGCGTTTGTTCCCCAGATAAGGAACCAGCTGATGGAAAAGATATTCATCTGTGGTACGTGCCGCATGGCGACGTTTGTGGTAAACCGTAGACTCTGAATTCATAGTGTCTCTTGAGAGGGAATTAACCTGAAGCGCACGTCATCACCCAAACGGGTCACGTCCTGCAACTTGAATCGAAGTTGTTCTGCCATTCGGCTGAATTCTGCATTGAACATACTACGCGCAGTTTGCCCCAATAAAGTCGGTGCAACATAACTGATGAGTTCATCCACCAGCCCTGCCTGTAAAAATGCAGTAGATAAAGTCGCACCTGCTTCAACCAGCACATCATATATCTGATGCTGCTGAACCAGTTGCTGTAATAATTCTTTTAAAGGCTGAATTTCGAATTGGATCACACCCAGATCAGCCAGCTCCTGACGATAAGGCCCCATCACCATCACCGTTTCTGGAGTCTCCAAAATCTTGGTAGTGAGGGGTAAACGCCCCTGGCGATCCAGAATAATCCGTTTGGGCTGAACTACCGTGCTGATGTCATTCATACCTTTCAGGCTACGGACATTGAGCTGACAGTCATCAGCCAATACAGTTTCAATCCCGGTAATCACTGCGCCAGAAATGGCACGCCAGTGCTGGACATCCTGACGGGCTTCAGGACCGGTAATCCATTTCGATTCACCCGATGCCATTGCCGTACGGCCATCCAGACTCGATGCAATTTTCAAACGGACATAAGGCATCCCAGTCGCCATCGCTTTTAGAAAGCCATCATTCAGTGGATGTGCTTCATCTTCACAAATGCCGACTTCAACGTCGATTCCGGCATCTTTCAGGATTTGCACACCTTTGCCAGCGACCAGTGGATTCGGATCAGGACAAGCCACAATCACTTTAGCTACGCCTGCTTCAACCAATCCTTTAGCACATGGTGGTGTACGGCCATAATGGGCACAAGGTTCCAAAGTCACATATGCTGTTGCGCCACGTGCCTGCTCTCCGGCCTGACGCATGGCAAAGACTTCCGCATGAGGCTGACCCGCTTTGGGATGAAAACCTTCACCCACGACTATGCCATCTTTGACAATGACACAGCCGACATTCGGGTTGGGTTTAGTAGAGTACTGTCCCTGACGTGCCAGCTCAATGGCACGACGCATCCAGATTTGATCTTGAGTGAGTTCAGTCATGCTTATTCTTGAAACTCACCGCGTTGCTGCATCTGTTCAATCTGACGACGAAAGGCTTCGACATCCTGGAAATCCTGATAGACCGAAGCAAAACGGACATAAGCGACATGATCAAGTGCAAATAGAGATTGCATGACAATTTCACCAATCGTGCGTGATTTCACATCACGCTCACCCAGACGGCGAATCTGCAACTGGATATCACTGAGCACCGTTTCAATCTGTTCTTGCGTCACAGGACGTTTCTGCAAGGCATGCATCAGGGAACGGCGTAATTTGGCTTCATCAAAGGGTTCATTCTTGCCATCAGATTTGATGACACGCGGCATCACCACTTCATAACTTTCAAAGGTGGTAAAGCGTTCATTACAACTGACGCATTCACGACGGCGGCGAATCTGGCAACCTTCAGCGGCCAGGCGTGAATCAATCACTTTACTGTCTGGTGTATTGCAAAATGGGCAATGCATAGCGGTTTAATTGAACAAATCCTGATGATTTCCGAGTGTAGCAAAAATTCCAAACTTTGTAGAGTTTTACGCAACATATAGAAAAAAAACAGCCCAGATGGGCTGTTTTACACAATATATTGATTATTGTTTTAGCAGATTATTCTACGCGTTCGCCATGTTGACTTAAGTCCAGACCCATGCGTTCATCATCAGAAGAAACACGGATACCGATGATCAGATCAATTGCTTTAAGAATCACGAAAGTTAATACTGCAGAGTAAGCGATGGTTGCCAGTACACCTTCAACTTGAACCCAAAGTTGGCTCATTACATTTGCTGGAGCAGCATCACCCATGATGAATTCGCTTGCGAAGAATGCTGTCAGAATCGCACCAACGATACCACCCACACCGTGCAAACCAAAGGCATCTAGAGAATCGTCGGCTTTTAGTGCGCGTTTCAGAGCAGTAATACCCCAGAAACATACCACACCACCGATCAGACCCATTGCCAGCGCACCACCGACAGTCACGAAACCAGCTGCTGGAGTAATCACCACCAGACCTGCTACCGCACCAGAAGCCCCACCTAATACAGATGCTTTACCACGTACTACTTTTTCAGTAATTAACCAAGAGATCGCTGCTGCCGCTGCTGCAACTTGAGTTACGATCAGCGCATAACCTGCAGAACCATTTGCACCCAATGCTGAACCACCGTTGAAGCCGAACCAGCCTACCCAAAGTAAGCTTGCACCGACTACAGTTAAAGTCAGGTTATGTGGCGCCATTGATTCACGGCCAAGACCCATACGTTTACCAAGCATGTAGGCTGCAACCAGACCCGCTACACCTGAGTTGATGTGAACGACTGTACCACCAGCAAAGTCAAGCGCACCGTCGTTACCTAACCAGCCGCCGCCCCAGACCCAGTGAGTAATTGGTGCATACACCAGAATCACCCAGAGTGCAATGAATGCCACAAAAGCACCAAACTTCATACGCTCAGCAATCGAACCGCTGATGATGGCAACCGTAATAATGGCAAACGTCATTTGGAAGATCACGAACAGGATTTCAGGAATTGTGCCTGAAAGCGCATCGGTGGTTATTCCAGCCAGCATGAGCTTGTCCAGACTGCCGATAAAGGCATTTCCTTCACCAAAGGCCAATGTATAGCCAATCACGACCCAGGCAATACTGACTACGGCTGCGGCAACAAAGCTGTGTGCCATTGTTGCCAGCACATTTTTCTTACGGACCATACCGCCATAGAACAGGGCTAAACCTGGAATGGTCATCAGTAATACAAGGGCTGTTGAAGTGAGAATCCAGGCTGTATCGCCAGTATCGAGAGTAGCTTCTTCTTCTGCAGGCGCTGCTGGTTCAGCTGGCGCCACTTCAGCAATCTCTGCTGTAGTTGTGTCTGTTGTTGTAAGTGAAGTATCACCAGTCTCTGCAACGAGTGCGACTTCTTCAGTAGGTGTTGGTGCTGTTACGGCCTCTTCAGCCCACGCAACAGAACCACCTAAAAGAGCGCTGGACAAGCCGAACGCCATTAGCATTTTTTTCATTCGTATCCCCCAACCATGTTTTTTGTGAGTTATTAGGTACTCAGCAAACTTCGTGCCAAATTAAACAGCGTCTGCACCTGTTTCACCGGTACGAATACGGATGACTTGTTCTAAGTTAGTTACGAAAATTTTTCCGTCACCGATTTTGCCAGTGCTTGCAACACGAGTAATTGATTCAATTACCGAATCAACCATTTCATCGCTGATTGCGATTTCGATTTTGACTTTCGGTAGGAAATCTACAACGTATTCAGCACCACGATAAAGTTCAGTATGGCCTTTTTGACGACCAAAGCCTTTGACTTCAGTCACAGTGATGCCTTGAACACCAATTTCAGATAATGCTTCACGCACATCATCCAATTTGAAAGGTTTTACAATTGCAGTTACGAGCTTCATGTTTGTTTTCCTTCGGCTTATTTCACCAGTAAGGTTTTATGTTCAAATTTCATGCCAAGATTCCTAAGGTCGGGGGAAATTAGAAAGCCCGGCACGATGTTTCTTGCTCTTTTATTTTATACTTATAACGTATTGGAATCTGCATAAATTGGATATTTTTTATGTGGATTTTTACAATATTACTAATCGAAGCAGCCTATATTTTATCTGAAATACTGTCAGTCACTCTTGCAGCAATGCTACACTGTCCGCGCATTTATATGGCGATGGATCGGATTATGATTGAAACCCTGTTACAAGCAATTTTGCAGCAAGTTGAACAGCCTAAAAAGGACCTGGAGCACAATCTGCGTGCCCTGCTCAATGAAGCCGTCAGTAAAATGGATTTAGTGTCTAAAGAAGAGCTCGAACGTCAACGCACTGCCCTAAATAATGCCAATCAGCGTTTAAATGTTTTACTAAAACAAGTCGAAGAGCTAGAAGAAAAAGTCTCGATTAAAAAATAAGCACAACTACAGTGCACAAAAGACACGAGAACAATAAAAATAATGCACTATATTGGAACAACAATATGTCTTTTGCCAAAATTTATACGCGAGGCCTGTTAGGCCTGCATGCACCTTTAATTGAAGTCGAAGTTCATGTCAGTTCTGGCATGCCTTCCCTCACCATTGTGGGGCTTCCTGAAGCCGCAGTCAGGGAAAGTAAGGATCGGGTTCGATCAGCTATTCTGAATAGCGGCTTTCAGTTTCCGACCAAACGCCTGACCATTAATCTGGCACCTGCCGATCTACCTAAAGATGGCTCACGTTTGGACTTGCCGATTGCGCTAGGAATTTTAGTGGCCTCAGGGCAGCTTCCAGAAAATTGCACAGATGACCTTGAATTTATTGGTGAACTGGCCCTAGATGGTCAATTGCGGCCTGTAACAGGAATCCTGAGTATTGCAATCGCCTGCCAGCAGGCACAGCATCAACTGATCTTGCCTAGTCCGAATGCTCAGGAAGCCTCTCAGCTTCCGGATTTTCAGGTATTTGCTGCCAATCATTTACAGGAAGTCTGTGCACATCTGGCTCAAGCAGAAACCTTGCCCCCGTTTAAGACCAGCCCATTAGATCAGCACTCTTTTTATAAATTTGATCTTGCGGATGTGAAAGGACAATTGCGACCACGACGTGCCTTGGAAATTGCAGCTGCAGGTGGCCATTCCCTGCTGTTCCGCGGCCCACCTGGTACAGGTAAAACCTTATTAGCATCGCGCCTCGCCAGTATTTTACCTCCCTTAAATACTCAGGAAAATCTGGAAGTTGCTAGTATCTATTCAATTGCCAATGCCAATCATCCCTTTGGCCAGCGGCCATTTCGGGCACCGCATCATACTGCGTCTGCCATTGCACTGGTCGGCGGTGGCTCACATCCTAAACCTGGAGAGATCACACTGGCACATTTGGGCGTTTTATTTCTAGACGAACTGCCTGAGTTTGACCGCAAGGTTTTAGAAGTATTACGTCAGCCGCTTGAGTCCAAAGAAATTGTAATCTCACGTGCTTCCCGGCAAATTACTTTTCCAGCCAACTTTCAGTTGGTGGCAGCCATGAATCCCTGTCCATGCGGTTATGCATTTAATCAGGACAGCCGCTGTCAATGTTCACCTGAAAGCATCAAGCGTTATCAGAACCGGATTTCTGGTCCATTACTGGATCGGATTGACCTGCATATTGACGTACCACCTTTACAGGCACAGGAGTTACAGGACAATAAACCCGTCGAAAACTCTGAAACGGTCAGACAGCGCGTGATCACCGCCTATAATATTCAGATCGAACGGCAAAATGCCTTGAACATGAGTCTTAGTCCAAAGCAACTAGAACAATACGCCCCTCTCGATCCACCAGCTCAGAAAATGATTGAACTGGCTCAGCAGAAACTGAATTTGTCAGCACGAGGCTATCATCGGATTTTGCGTGTTGCCCGAACCATTGCCGATCTTAACCAAAGTCCAGATATTCAGACTGGGCACTTATCGGAAGCCTTGTCTTATCGCGGGCAGCAGCAGATTTAGAATATTAAAAAAGGCGACCTGAGATCGCCTTTTTTAAACCCCAAAGATTAGAAGCTGTAGCCTAGTCCTAATACCACTTTATTTTTCTGTTTATCTTCAAAACGGTTATAACCACCAAAAATATAATTCATGCTGGCGGTGATGCCTGTATCAGCAAGTGGCTTGCTTAGACCGATATCGAAATGACGGAAACCGAAACTGTTTTCTGTTCCTTTTATGTCGCCATCTTTGGCATAAATATATAGGCCAAGTGCAGTATCCAGACTAAAATCTTTTGGCAGTGCATAGCTATAGGTGCCTTTTAGATAGGTATCCCCTGCATTACCCCAATCAAGATCTTCAAGCAATGTTTGAGCAGTCACACCAAAATCTTTGTACGTCAGACCCAGCATGGTTTCAAAACCATTTGAGCCTGTATTGCCAATATCATAATAGTAATAATAAGTTAAACCCGCTGTATAACCCCAGTCTTCATTGATTGAACCGTTATAGCCCGCATAAAAATCATTTTCAAAGGCATTGGGCAAATCATCACCATAGTCTAATGTCGAACCCCACCAGCCTGCATAGAAACCAGAAGCATGATTGTAGTCCAGCCCCCCCTGTAAAGTAGCGCCCTTATTTTCTGGCGTATTGGTAATACCACGCAGGTTATAGCTTGAAAGTACGCTGATATTTCCAGATACCGTATGTTCAGCAGCCGGTTCCTCAGCAAAAGTAAAAGAAGATGCAGCGCCCAATAAAGCAAGAGATAATACTTTTAATGTTGATTTCATTGTGTGACTCCCCCAGATCGTCTGAGACGTTTTTTATGGTCATTGATTAAACTCAAGCTCGAAACTGCAAGAGCTATGCCAATCTGGAATAAAACAACTAAAATCTGATGAATAAAAATAAAATAAAGCACTAGGTGTTTGTTTTTAAATTATATTTAAATTTTTAAAAAAAGCACTTTAATAGATTCTTTTTAACCTTGGTCCTTTTTCAAGGATTTATTTTCTTTTTTCGGTCTTATACATAATCATTTACAAGTTGCGCCATTTTGAGTCTATTTTCGCTTTGATTAAATTTTGTGCTAAAAAAAGGTGCAGAAATAAAAAGTAAAGAAACACATTGCTCTATTCGAGTTTTCGATTCTTGCTCAAACTCAGAAAATTTCTGGATTAAAAAGTTCAAAATAGTGCTAAGCAAGAAAAAGTGATGCTCATGGAATGACTTTTTATTATTCAGAAATCTATGCGCATTTTTGGATTTATAAATATTTAAATTAAATATTTATATATTAAAATTCAATAATTTATAATCAATTCTCACTTTTAAGAAATTATTAATGAAGAGTCTGATACAGAAAATGAAGATTTTGAACACTCAACTTTTTCATTCTAAGAATTTTAATTTTAAATATTATTGATGCACTCATGAGTCATACCCTTCAGAGAATTTATATTTAAAAAATATCTTTGTTTTTATTTGTTTTTTTACTATATGGTCAGGATTTAGACTGTTAGATCTCTTACCATTGTTCACTTTAGATTAAAAAAAATCCATCGACTTTAGTGGAATATCGTAAATAAAAATGACATTTATTCAGCGAATCTTATACAATTCCTAAAAATTTCCATCAATTTGTATAAGGCTCTCTCCCAATGCAAAACACAAAAAAATTAACATTGGCAGTTTTGATTCAGGCTGCATTGATCTCAACCGCTTTTGCTAGCGAGCAAAGTGAGTCTAAAGGTTTTGTAGAAGATGCAGAAGGATCTGTACTTTTCCGTACTGGTTATTTATCTCGTGATAAGAAAAATGGCGTAGCAGATACAAGTTCAGCTGCACAGACTGCAATTGTGAAACTGGATTCTGGCTTTACTCAAGGTGTAGTCGGCTTTGGTGCCGGGATCATCGGTGATGCTTCTTTCAAACTAGGAAACAACAAAAATGCCGGTAATGGCATGATTCCTCGTGAAAACGGTTTCAATGCTAAAGGTGAGTACGTTAAAGGTGCTGGCGATACTTATGATCATTGGGCTCGTGGCGGCGCTTATGTGAAAGCTCGTGTATCTAATACCACTGCTGTATATGGTACCCAAGTTTTAGATCTTCCTGTATTGGCATCAAATACTGCACGTCTCGTTCCTGAATACTTTGAAGGCGTATTAGTGACTAGCAATGAAATTGATAACCTGTCATTAACAGCTGGTAAATTTACTAAAAACCAATATTCAGACCAAATCGACTCTGATGGTAACGAGCTTGATCGTGCTGTTGTTTGGGGCGCGAAATATAAATTTAGTGATGCTCTAAACGCTTCTTACTACGGTACAGATATTAAAGACCGTTTAGACCGTCATTATGTGAATGCGAACTATAGCTATGCAGTAGCCAATGGCGGCACTTTAACTCACGATTTCAGTGGCTATCATACTGAGTGGGATAAAAAAGCTGACGGTGGTGCATATACTTATTCTCATACCACAAATGACTTAAGTAACTTAAGCAACAATATTTGGGCTATTTCTACCACTTACAATACTGGTCCGCACAATATCATGGTGGCTTACCAACAAAATACTGGTAACACAGGCTATGACTATGGTTTGGGTCGCGGTGTAGGTGATGGTCATCAAACGATTTATCTACCAAACTCATACCTGTCTGACTTCATTGGCAATAATGAAAAATCAGCACAACTTCAATACACATTTGACTTCGGTGCTGTAAATGTTCCTGGTCTATCTTGGACTTCCGCATTTGTATATGGTTGGGATATTGATGTAGCAGGTAGTCCAGATCGTTCTCAGTTAGTAACTAGCGATGCACAAGAACGTGAATTCTTTAACCAGGTGAAATATACTGTTCAATCTGGTTTTGCTAAAGATGCGAGCTTGCGTTTACGTCACTCTTACTACCGTGCAAGCGATGATTATCAAGCTGATCGATACATTGGTGACACCAACGAATGGCGTATCTGGTTAGATATTCCTGTGAAATTATTCTAATTCACCCGAATTTCAAGCCATAATAAAAAACCTGCACAATGTGCAGGTTTTTTTGTTTAAGTTTTAAAAAGTTAAAGACTTAAACTGAAAAGCAAATGAATTATTTATTTGCTTCTGCATAAGCTGCAATTGAGCTGAGTACTTCCTTTTTAGCAACATCAGCACCTTCCCAACCACTTAACTTAACCCATTTACCTGGTTCCAAGTCTTTGTAGTGCTGGAAGAAGTGTTCGATTTGGCTGATCAGCAACGGAGGAAGATCAGTATATTCTTGAACATCTTTGTAGATCGGAGTCAGTTTGTCGTGTGGAACTGCAACCAGTTTCGCATCAACACCACCATCATCTTCCATGTTCAGTTTACCTACAGGACGGCAACGAATGACTGAACCTGGCTCTACTGGATGTGGAGTTACGACCAATACGTCTAGAGGATCGCCATCTAGAGAAAGTGTATTTGGTACATAACCATAGTTTGCTGGGTAGAACATTGCTGTACCCATGAAACGGTCTACAAATAATGCATCAGAATCTTTATCGATTTCATATTTGATTGGTGCTGCATTTGCAGGAATTTCGATAATGACATAGATGTCGTTTGGCGCATCTTTACCCGCTGGGATATTGCTGTAGCTCATAGCATCACTCTTTAACAAGTTATATCTTTTAAAAACCGCGACAATTATAACGGTTTTTACAGATTTTTTTTGATTTTAAAATATCGAACTGTAAATATCTCGACCTGCTTTATTTTAAGCTTAAGAGATTTTGATAATTAACAGCAGTAAGGTTATTGGACATAATAAAGATAACAGCCAGACAATTGAACGTAAGGTCGACCAGTTCGCCAGATAACAGATCCCATAGATGACCCGAAAAACCAGATAGGCAATCCCAAAGGTCATCACCAGACTTTGCGGCACGACCATATATTCTGCCATCAGAATCGAGGCGATAAAGAGCGGTAAGCTTTCAAAGCTATTTTGCTGAGCGGCATTGGCGCGACTGGCCAGGCCTGTAGACTTTTCTAAAAATGCCCGCGGATTCTGATTGTCTTTTGCACGAAACCCTGCCGATTTTTTCGCAATCAAGGTAAAAACATAAGGTAAAAGACAAGCTGCCAAAATGAGATAGATAACCCCACTAATGCTATGCATCTGATTTTTCTCTTGAGAATTTTTATGTCTATCATAGCATGGCGTTTCGTGAATAAATTTTGTTAAATAGAGTGTTTTTATAAATGATTAAGGATTCACTATGGTCAGCCCTGATCAAAATGAAATGTTCGATGTCCTCGAGAAACAGCGCCAGCATCAACGTCAAGTGGATCGCGTATTAAAAATCGTATTGCCGATTGTTGCATTTCTGATAGCGGTCATTTGTGCCAATATGAATATCTGGTCTCCCCTCTTTACCTTTGCCATCTTATGGATTGCCTTCTATGCCGTGGGCATCAAACGCATGCCGATCTGGCACTGGGTGGTCGCAATCATCATTTATTGCCTGATAGATAATATTCTCAGTTATGGCAGTTTTAATTTGAGAGGATTTAACCGCCAGTTTGGTACCATGTTTATTTTTTTGGGTGTGATCGGGGTAGGACGTCCTTACTTCGACCGCTGGCTAATGAAAAAAGAGAATTAAAAAAAGCGCCCTCAGGCGCTTTTTTTATTGCAGGATTTATGCAGTCTTACGTAGATCTTTACGCAGGATTTTGCCTACGTTAGATTTTGGTAATTCATCCATAAATTCAACATAACGTGGGCGTTTATAACCGGTCAGATTTTCTTTTGCAAATGCCAGAACTTCTTCAGTCGTCAATGAAGGGTCTTTCTTCACCACAAACAGTTTTGGCACTTCACCTGATTTTTCATCTGGTACACCAATTGCAGCCACTTCCAGTACTTTTGGATGTTTTGCAACGACTTCTTCAATTTCAGAAGGATAAACGTTGAAGCCAGAGACCAGAATCATGTCTTTCTTACGGTCAACGATTTTGATGTAACCACGTGAATCCATAACACCGATATCACCGGTACGGAAGAAGCCATTTACCATCACTTTATCGGTTTCATCCGGACGGTTCCAATAGCCTTTCATCACCTGTGGACCACGGATTGAGATTTCACCCTGCTCACCGAGTGCAACTTCATTACCGTCATCATCCAGAATTGCAACTTCAGTCAAAGGTAACGGAATACCAATCGTACCGCTAAATGCTTCAGATGCCGGTGGGTTCGCAGTTGCTACTGGAGAAGTTTCAGACAGGCCATAACCTTCAATGATGTTAGTGCCAGTAATTTTCTTCCAGGCTTCTGCAGTAGAAGGCAGAACAGCCATACCACCGCCCATCGCCATTTTTAAACGGCTATGATCCAGTTGCTTGAACTCTTCGTTGTTTACAAGCGCATTAAACAGCGTGTTCACAGCAGGGAAGAATGTTGGCTGGTATTTACGTAATTCTTTCATCACCGCAGGCAGGTCACGCGGGTTAGGAATCAGAACGTTCGCCTGACCTTTATACATGCCGTAAAGTGCACAGACCATGAAAGCAAAGATGTGATAAAGCGGTAAAGCACAGAAAATACGGTCATCTGGCTGGCCATCTTGCGCACCGAATTTGCTCTGGAAGATACCGTCACACTGCAACAGGTTAGCAACCAAGTTACGATGGGTCAGTTCAGCACCTTTAGAAACACCAGTAGTACCACCTGTGTACTGAAGTACAGCAGTATCACTTAAAGTCAATTCAGGGCGTTTATAGTTGCTTGGGTTAACTTTATTCAGGGCTGCATTGAACTTGATGTGGCCTGGAATATCCCATGCCGGAATCTGCTTACGTACTGAACGCAATACAAAGTTCACCAAAGTACCTTTTAAAGCACCCAGCATGTCACCCACAGAAGCAACCACGACGTGCTTCACAGGCGTTTTGCCAATAATTGACTGATAAACGCTGGCAAAGTTCTCAATAATGACGAGAACTTCAGCACCAGAATCTTTTAACTGATGCTCAAGCTCACGTGATGTATACAGTGGATTTACATTCACCAGTACTAAACCAGCGCGGAACACCCCCAATGCTACGACCGGATACTGAAGAACGTTTGGCATCATTACGGCAACACGTGTGCCTTTTGCCAGACCCAAACTTTGTAAATATGCTGCGAATTTACGACTAGCTTCTTCCAACTCATTGAACGTTAAAGTCTTATCCATAAAGATAAAGGCATCACGTGAGCCAAATTTTTGGAAATTGCGTTCAAAAATATCAACCAGAGATGTATTTTCTGCTGGTAATTCTACAGTTTCTGGAATCCCTGTTTTTTGGTATTCAGCGAACCAAATTTTTTCCATAATGCCAATCTCTCCAATCATAATCCTTAGTAGTTCAACTGTTTTTTTCAATGCTGCACGTCATTTTTTAGACTTGTATATGTGCAACATTGCATCCATTTGTCGAATCGTTACTCATATATAACGTATTTCGATTCATGGATGCTAGTATTATCTTTGAATCAACAGTTTATTTGCTTTTTGATATCCACGTGGTAACAGGGTTCCTTTAGAGCCTCGTTTCCCAATATATTTTTGCAGGTCATCCCCTTTAAGTTTTAATTGTTGCTGTCCTGCAAGCACTTGAATTATTTCATCAAGTTTTAATATTGTCATGGATAAAATTTGATCTTTATCTTCAAGTTGTATCAATTTATTACCTTTACCTTTATTCAATACAGGTAATTCCGACAGATCAACAATCAGCAGACGACCAGCTGAACTGAGTAGTGCAACATGAGTTGCATCTTCCAGCGGTTGCAGGTTCATGACCTGTGCACCTTCAGATAGATTCAGGAAAGCCTTACCAGCTTTGGCATTGGTATCCAACTGCTTGGCTTGGGTTTTAAATCCATAACCTTTGCTGCTGACTGCCAGGATTTCTGCATCATCTTCAGCCACCAATACCTGCTTGAAACCAACTCCACTTGCCGGAGAAAGTTTTGAACTCAACGGTTCACCGAGTCCTCGTGCCGATGGCAGGCTATTGATTGGCAAGCCATAGCTACGGCCACTATCATCTAATACATAGACGCGTTGATTAGACTTACCTTGGGCATGACTGAGATACTGATCGCCCGCACGGAAATTCAGATTTTCAGCATCCACTTCATGCCCTTTAGCACAGCGAATCCAGCCCGCTTCAGACAATACTACCGTTACAGGATCCGCTGGCAGCATTTCAGTTTCATCAATAGCAGCGGCTTCGGCACGTTGCACGATTGGAGAACGACGATCATCCCCAAATTTCTTGGCATCTTCTTTTAGTTCATTGATGATCAAAGTTTTTAAAGACTCAGGATTCGCCAGCTGTTCACGAATCACGGCAGCTTTAGCTTCCAGCTCTTCCTGTTCGCGGCGCAGTTCCATTTCTTCAAGCTTGGCCAGATGACGTAGCTTGAGTTCTAAAATGGCTTCGGCCTGAATCTCATCAATACCAAAACGTTCCATCAACACTGGTTTAGGCTGATCTTCCTCACGAATAATCCGAATCACTTCATCAATATTCAGGTAGGCAATGATCAAACCGCCGAGAATATGCAGGCGTTTTTCGATCTTATTCAGATGATATTGCAGACGGCGAGTGACTGTAGTTTTACGGATTTCGATCCATTCCAGCAGAATACGACGAATCGATTTCACCTGTGGACGGCCATCCGCGCCAATCATGTTCATATTGACACGATAGCTGGATTCCAGATCTGTAGTCGCGAACAGATGGCTCATTACCGCTTCAGCATCAATACGGTTCGAACGCAATACCACCACTAAACGTGTTGGATTTTCATGGTCAGATTCATCACGAACATCAGTGACCAATGGCAGCTTTTTCGCCTGCATCTGGTCCGCGATCTGACTGATAATTTTTGAACCGGATACCTGATATGGCAATTCGGTAATCACAATTTCATTTTTATCAATAGTGTATACCGCACGCATGCGATAGCTGCCACGACCTGTCGTCTGGATTTTAAGCAGCTCTGATGGTGGCGTAATGATTTCCGCTTTGGTCGGTAAATCCGGTCCCGGAATGTATTCTGCCATTTTGGCATCGGTCAGGTTCGGATTACGGATCAGGGCGATAGTACCTTTCACCACTTCGCGCAAGTTGTGAGGCGGAATATCGGTCGCCATCCCTACAGCAATTCCGGTGGTACCATTTAGCAGGATATTGGGAACACGTGCCGGCAAGTTAATCGGTTCTTTCATCGAACCATCAAAGTTATCCTGCCAGTCACAGGTGCCTTGTCCTAGTTCGGATAAAAGCAGTTCGCTATATTGCGACAGTTTGGCTTCGGTATAACGCATCGCCGCGAAAGACTTCGGATCATCAGGTGAACCCCAGTTGCCCTGTCCTTCAATAAACGGATAGCGATAACTGAATGGTTGTGCCATCAGGACCATGGCTTCATAACAGGCCGAGTCACCATGTGGATGGTATTTACCCAGTACATCCCCGACAGTACGCGCCGATTTTTTCGGTTTACTGGTCCATTTCAGACCCAGCTCACTCATGGCATAGACAATACGGCGCTGTACCGGTTTCAAACCGTCACTAATATGTGGCAATGCACGATCCATAATCACGTACATGGCATAATTTAAATAAGCTTGTTCGGTAAATTCGGCTACGGAACGGTTTTCTGTCGCATGATGCGCAAGGCTTGTCATAACAACCTATAATCCTAAAATTCGTTTTTGTATCAATGTTTCTTATGCTAAGTCGCGGCTGTGTGCTGCACAAGGGCAGTAAACTACACAGCGCGACAAATCGTGTCTTATGGGCTAAAAATATCCACTTTATAGCAGCTGAGCAACTAAAAAATCACCAACCTTATAAACCCATGGATTCTAGCGTCTTGCCTTTGGTCTCTTCACCCAGGACTAAAATGACCACAGCCACTGCAATCAGCACCGCAGTAAACATGGTAAAGACATAACTGAAACCGTTTGGCATCCCCATCAAATGCGTTACGGCAAAAGGTGCAGCAATCCCGCCAATACGACCAATTGCACCGGCCCAGCCTGAACCAAAAGCACGGATATTGGTTGGATACTGTTCTGGCGTATAAGTATAGAGAACACCCCATGCTCCCAGATTAAAGAAGGACATCAGACAGCCCCAGATCACAATTTCAGTGACACTACCGGACTGACCAAAGAAATAGGCTGAAATCGCACACATACCGATAAAGCCAGCTAAAGTTGCCTTACGACCGAGTTTTTCGACTAGCCATGCTGCCGCAATATAACCCGGCAATTGCGCCAGAATCATGACCAAGACATATTCAAAAGACTGCACGATGGTATAGCCTTCCTTGACCAGAAGGCTTGGTAACCAGGTAAAAATACCATAGTAGGAGAAAACGATTCCAAACCAGATCAGCCACAGCATCAAGGTTCGGCGGGCAAAAATACCACTCCAGAGCTGGGTAAACGAGATATTCTGCTTGGCAGCCACAGGTTTAACTTCAAAGATTTCCATGACTTCGACGCCGCATTTGCGCTCAATCTTTTTAACCAGAGCCTGTGCTTCATCTACCCGGCCACGATTGATCAGATACGGTACCGACTCAGGCACCAGTTTCCAGATTACGATGGCATACAGTGCCGGTATCCCGCCAATCATGAATGCAGCTTGCCAGCCAAAATCAGGAATCACAAAACGTGACACCAGTGCAGCCACCAGCCAGCCCAAGCCCCAGAAACTTTCCAGCAGCACAATGAAACGACCACGCACCCGTGCCGGGATATATTCACTGACCAGTGTCACCGCAACCGGCAACTGACCCCCTAATCCCAGACCGACAATAAAACGGAATACCAGTAACCAAGTCAGATTAGGTGCAAAGGCACAGGCAGCGGTTGCCAGACTATAAACCACCAGCGTACTGGCAAATACCGTTTTACGTCCCCAGCGATCTGCCAGTCCACCTGAGAAAATTGCCCCGATCGCCATACCGATAAAACCGATCGAAACCACCCAGCTTTTCTGGTCAGCGGTCATCTGCCAGTCTTCAGCCATTTTCGCCAGAATAAAGGAAATCAATCCTGTATCCATGGCATCAAACATCCAGCCAAGACCAATCACCCATAAAAGAGTGTAGTGGAACTTGCCGATCGGCAAGCGCTGTATCCGAGAAACTAAATCCATAACAAAAATCTCTGATCAGGTGAAACGGGAGGTGCTGCTGTCCCAACAGGAGGTTTGATTTTTTATTTTTTTATACTACGAATACGTACGCCTGCGGGAAGTTTTCCCTCCCGCAGTTACCATAATTCATATCAAGATTCGTCTTTGGATGAAGCGGACTGTTCGTCATCATCCTTATAGATAAACTTCGGCATTTCCAGACCGAAATAGATCGCAATCAAACGCAAACTAAAGCCAAAAATCAGGGTGGAAATAATGGTCAGTTCGAGTGACAGACCGAAATTGCTGCAGAGCCAATAGAAGATGACTGCAACAAAGGAAATACTGGCATACAGTTCACGGCGGAAGACTAAAGGCACATCATTACATAAAATGTCACGTAAAATACCGCCCGACACTCCGGTCAGAACCCCAGCAACCGCACTGACTACAAAGCCGTGCCCCATCTCTAGCGCAATCTGGCAGCCAATGATAGTAAAGCCGATGAGGCCCAAGGCATCCAGTACCAGGAAGATATTGCGTAAATGGCGCATCCATTTGGCAATCAGGATGGTGACAAAGGCGGCACAGCAAGTCAGCACCAGATATTCCGGGTGTTTGACCCAGGTCAAAGGATAATGGCCAAGTAGTACATCACGTACCGAACCACCACCGAGCGCCGTAACACAGGCAATAATCGTGACCCCAAACCAGTCCATACTACGCCGACCGGCAGACAAGGCTCCGGTCATGGCTTCAGCGGTAATTGCAATAATATAGATGACGGTCAGTAACATCGCCCTGCTTCCACCTGAGGCTATGAGATAGCGGCTATTCTAAGCTAAATCTATGTGAAAATTATAAAAAATGCGCACAACATTGCTTAAATTTTTTCCCGGAGCCACAGATGCACGGCTGTTTCATTGTAAACTGTTGATCTGTCGTTGGATCTAGAAAGTACCAGCGATTCTCGAACTTTACAAAATGTGAAATTTCATGATGAATCTGGGCCTGCTTGCCATCGTGATAATGTGCTTTGAACTCGACCAGCGCATGGGTCTTGTCCAGTTTTTCATTCGCCTGCACGATTTCCAACTTCAGCCATTGATTGGTTCTACTCCATTCAGCAATGGCTGGCATGTCCAAAGCCTGCTGCTGTCCACGGGCAGTAGTCTGCTGGATATAATCAATTTCATGCTTGGCAAAGGCACTATACCGCGAGCGCATTAATTGCTCGGCGTTTTGAGCCAATTGCTGGCCCTGATGTAGTGGCTGGCAACAGCTTGCGTATTCACCTCGTCCACATGGACATGCTTCTGACATCTCAATTCCATAAAAAATAGCCCGACAGTGCGGGCTATTTTAGCAAACTTTTAGCTTCGTCCTTCGGGCGCTGAACTAGTCTTTCCGGTTCGCTGGGGCAATGATATGCACCTTATCAATCTTGTGGCCGTCCATCGTGACCACCTCAAAGATATAATCATCTGCTTCGAGCTTTTCGCCATTTTCTGGCAAGCGCCCCAGATGGAACAGAATATAACCCGACAATGTCGAATATTCTTCCGTTTCATTGACCAGATCGCGATCCAGAAGCAGTGACACATGGCGAATATCAGTTGAACCATCCAGAATCAGGCTGCCATCTTCTAGACTCTCTACGGCTGCTTCCAACTGGTCTTCATCCGGGAATTCACCGGCAATGGCTTCCAGCACATCAATCGGTGTCGCCACCCCTTCAATGGAACCATATTCGTTCAATACCAGTGCCATTTGTAGCGGTGCCTGACGTAGCTGATCCATGACCATCAAGACCTGAGCATTTTCATGCACAATCACAGGTTCACGCAGATGTTTTTCGAAGTCCAGAATACCTGTTTCGATGTATTCATTCAGGACTTTATGGGTTAGCACGACCCCAGCAATATTGTCCAGTTCACCACGCGCCACAATCAGGCGTGAATGGCTCATATGCAATAACTGCTCTTTGATACTGGCATGATCATTTTCCAGATCAATCCATTCCAGTTCAGGACGCGGTGTCATCACCGATTTCACCGGACGTTCTGACAGGCCAAGTACGCCCTGCACCATAACGCTATGGTAGACTCCACTTTCGTCGTCATCAAAGACTTCATCAGCAAAGGCACGAGTCGCCAGTACATCTTCCGGTTCAGAAGAATCATTGTCCTGAGCCGGTTTACCGCCCAGCATACGCATTACGGCAGACGCAGTACGGTAACGCATATCAGTTGTCGTCACCATTTTTTCCTGATTGCGTTTCATGGTCTGGTTAATGAACTCGACAATCACCGAGAAACCAATCGCGGCATACAGATAGCCTTTTGGAATATGGAAACCGAAGCCTTCAACCACCAGCGAGAAACCAATCATCATCAGGAAGCCCAGACAGAGAATCACTACTGTCGGGTGCTTGTTGACGAAATCCATGAGGGCTTTAGAGGCCCACAACATGATACCGACCGCAATAATCACGGCGATCATCATCACAGACAGATCTTTGACCATACCAACCGCAGTAATCACGCTGTCGAGCGAGAACACGGCGTCCAGTACCACGATCTGCACAATCACCATCCAGAACACCGCCTGAACCGGATTTTCTTCCTTGGTCACAGGTTTGGCTTCCAGACGCTCATGCAGCTCCATAGTGCCTTTAAACAGCAGGAATACACCACCGAATAATAAGATCAGGTCGCGTCCTGAAAATGGATGCTCAAAGATATGGAATAGCGGTTCAGTAAGCGTTACGACCCAGGCAATCGATGCCAGCAACACCAGTCGCATTAACAGCGCCAAGCCCAGACCGGTAATACGCGCTGCATTACGCTGTTCGGGTGGAAGCTTTTCCGCCAGAATTGCAATAAAGACCAGGTTATCGATCCCGAGTACAATTTCAAGAACAATCAGTGTGAGTAAGCCAATCCAGGCAGAGGGATCTGACATCCATTCAAAAATCATTGCATCTGCTCCTCTAACCGAGGAGAAAAGCAAGTATTTGCATGATGAGATACAGGTTGATACCCGACTTGAATTAAAGACTTGATAATGTGACGTTTTACTGAATTAAAGCGCCAACTTCGACTACCCATGTGAGTTCTATTGTAGTAAGACAGACTTTCAGTATATCAAGAACAGCATGAAATTCACCTGTTTTCATCCGGGATTATGGATGAATTTGAATGAAAGATTTTGTCCTAAAATGAGGTCTGCTCATGGAATTGTCATATTTGTTAACTAAGTTATAGTAAGTAGATAAAAAAATGATAAGGTGAAAAAAATAAATGCAAAGTGTAATGGAAATGACCGATTATTTTAATGATAACTCCCCAAAAACAACACGCCCGCTAGTAGCTTTATATTGTGGCTCTCGTGCCGGCAACAAACCGATTTATCTGGAAAAAGCGATTCAACTGTCACAAGGTCTGGCCGAACATGGTTTTGGTCTGGTCTATGGCGGCGCCAGTATTGGTCTGATGGGCCAGGTGGCAGACACCATGATTCAGCATGGTGGTGAAGCGGTGGGCGTGATTCCGGAATTTATGCTGGATTATGAGATTGCCCATCCTCAACTCACAGAACTGCATATCGTCACCAGCATGCATCAGCGTAAGGCCATGATGGCAGATCGTGCCTGTGCCTTTGTCGCCTTGCCGGGTGGATTGGGAACCTTTGAAGAAATTCTGGAAATTGCGACCTGGGGTCAGCTGAACCAGCATCAAAAACCGATGATGCTGTATAACGTCAATGGCTTTTATAATCCCCTGATTGCCCAGCTTGATCTTGCGGTGCAGGAAGGCTTCTTGCCGCCCCAACATCGGGCTAAACTGATTATCTGTGAACATGCAGATCAGATTTATACCACCTTGCTGAATCTGGATGCTCCGCAACGTTTCGTCGTTTAAATTTTCTTGTCTGCTTTAAATAGCAATGATTTAAAGCCATAAAAAAGCGAGCTTGATGCTCGCTTTTTTCATTTATACATGCCAAGACATTAACCGGAAATCGTGTGATAGAACCAAGGCAAAGTCGTCGCCAGAAACACACTAATGGCTAGACCAAACATCAGTTTCATGGCATCTTTGCTGACATTCCGTGAAGTACGGTGCTTGTTGACTTCGGTCACCAGCATCGAAATCGCAAATTCACGACCGGCCAGTAACCCCAGGAATACCCAAGTGGTACTCATCGGGATGTTACTCCACTCTTTGAACACCAGCAGAATCAATGCATAAATAAAGTCGATAATCGTAGCAGAACGGACATCCGTCACCCCGGTCTTGGTATCAACAATATTCTGGATAGCTCCACCACGCTGGTAAAGAATCATGCCCAGCAGGATGACAAAGACAGAAATGGCAAAGATCAGGAACTCAAACGGCACCTGACGCGGCACATAAACAAAGATATTAGCCAGATCCTGGATCAGCCACTGGCTCCACAGAAATGCCGTAGATAGCCATTGCAAGGCCATCCACATTGGGGAGTGTTGCTGATCACGGGTTTCACTGAAATAGACCGCGAGTTTTTTCATGACCAGACGATAGATCACAATCGCCACAAAGAAAGCGACGGCGTAACCCATCATTGACTTGGTCAGCATGGAACCCAGACTGCTCGGGGAGAAAATCGTGAGCACCAAGAAAGTAGTACTGACCGGAATGCCATATTTGGTCAAAATGATCAGTAAAAGAGGCGGTACCACATATAGCCAGGTGACCCCATCTTCAGGGAAAGGAATGGTTTCCAGACGTCCATAAGAGGCATCCCCTACCCCAGAAGCAAACCAGCCATACATTAACACCACAACCAGAATAGTACTGATGTAAATCCAGAGTACCCACCATGGGCGATGTGAGTTCGATGAAATAAATGTTCCTAATGTTTGCGGAACATCATTCCCCACGATGGAATAGGCGGCCAGACAGAAGCCAACTACCATCAGAATCTCGATGGTCATAAGTACAAAACCTTTTACTAGACAGTTCCCAGTACAGCAGTTCTGGAAGTTTGCCCCAGATTATGACGGTTTTATTTCATTTTCATGACATTTCCGTCATATTTTTTTGTAGCCTGCTCCTTAAAAAGAAGCTTGAAGTGTTCCAAAAATGACATATTTATGAATCTGTATCAATTTGAGAGGTTCGCAGTATAGAAATATATCTTTTACCCTTTCCTCTTCAATAACTGAAATCAGGCTGTGAATTCATTAGCATTTTGTCTACACGACTCCTATTCACAATCGTTTTTATTTCAGTCACACTGCTGCATAGATTTCTTTAAACTATTCAAAATAGATGATTTTTTAAATCCATGAATGTCACTCCTACGCATCAATCCCTACAACCTGAATTCAGACTGCTGGTCTTGCTGGTATCGATTGGCTTTTTCATGCAAGGCCTGGATACCACGATTATCAATACCGCCTTGCCTGCGATTGCCAGTAACCTGCAGGAAGATCCGTTACGGATGCATAGTGTGGTGGTGGCCTATGTGCTTTCTGTGGCAGCCTGCATTCCCTTAAGTGGCTGGCTGGCAGATCGCTTTGGGGTTCGGAATATCTATTTTGCAGCGATCATTATTTTTGCTCTGGCCTCACTCGGCTGTGCCTGGTCTGAGAATCTGAATGAACTACTGGTTTATCGGGTATTTCAGGGCATTGGAGGTGCTTTGCTGCTTCCAGTCGGACGACTGGCCATGCTGAAAATTATTCCTCGTACCCAGTTTCTATCCGCTATGAGTCTGATGAGTCTGGCAGGACTAATGGGTCCTTTAATCGGTCCAACCTTAGGTGGCTGGATGGTGGAATACCTGTCCTGGCACTGGATTTTCCTGATCAATCTGCCGATTGGTCTGCTGGGTGCATTGATTACCTTTAAAGCTATGCCGAATATCACTGAACCGACGGTACAGCGTTTTGATTTTGGCGGTTTTATTCTACTGGTCATCGCAATGATCGGCTTGTGTCTAGGGATTGAAAACTTTGCCAATCCACAATATCCACTCTGGTGGAGCTTAAGTCTGGTCGGAAGTGGTCTGATTGCCTCACTCATCTATGCCTATCACTCACATACTCATCTGAATGCGCTTTTTCGCAGTAAATTATTTAAAAATAAGATTTATTCGATTGGTATTCTGGGTAATTTCTTTGCCCGGCTCGGCGGCAACTCGATTCCGTTTTTGCTGCCTTTAATGTTGCAGGTCGCTTTTGGTTTTGAACCTTTTATTACCGGTTTACTGATGATTCCAACGGTACTCGGTTCTTTAGCATCTAAACCGATTATCCGCAAAATCATTCAACGTTTTGGTTATCGTAGAGTCTTGTTGATCAACACCTTGCTGGTCGGTCTATGTATTGCCAGTTTTGCCTTGACTACGGCGGAAACCCCTATCTGGCTAAGAGCCATTCATTTCTTTGTGTTCGGGATTCTGAATTCGCTGCAATTTGTCTCAATGAATACGCTGACTTTAAAAGATTTAAGCCAGCAGGATGCCAGCAGTGGTAACAGTTTTCTGTCGATGATCATGATGCTGTCAATGAGTATCGGGGTGGCACTGGCAGGTACGCTAGTGAATATGTTTAGTGCCTACTTCGGCCCTGAGCAGCTGGATAATGCCTTCCACGTTTCGCTGCTCTGTCTAGGCTGTATTAACATTATTGCTGCCTATATTTTCTGGCATATCCCCAAAAACACACCAGTCTAGGGCAGAATATAAACTCGATATGAATATCTCTAGATTAGGCCACCGTGCACATGAAAGCAGCTCCCACTTCTAGCAACTGGAAAAAACACTCAGTGATTGCAGTCGGGCTGCTGATTACGCTTGTGGTAACCACTGTGCTTTATCTGCTGGTTTTCAAACAGCCTTCAGCGCATGCAGCAGATTATCCGATTCATGGTTTTGATGTTTCCCATCATCAGAAAGAAATAGACTGGAAGAAAATCCCAAAACAGAAATATAAATTTGTCTATTTAAAATCCACAGAAGGTGGTGATTTTAAAGATACCAAGTTTCAGGAATACTGGCTGCAGGCCCGCGAACAGGGCTTTCTGGTCGGTGCTTATCATTTTTATCGGCTTTGCCGTGATGGCAGTATTCAGGCTCAGAATTTTATAGAGTCTGTTCCGCGTAAAATGGATGCCCTGCCACCCGTAATGGATCTGGAATATGACAGCAAATGCATCAATCACTATTCCAAAGAGCAGATGCTCAAGGAAATCCGGATCATGCATGATGCCTTAAAACACCATTATGGCAAGCAGCCGATCTTCTATGTGTCGAAATCTTTTTATAACATCGTGCTGGCGGGAGAGTTTACTGACGTACCGCTCTGGGTACGTGAGTACCAAGGTTTACCAGATTTAAAGGGTCAGCCTAAATGGACCTTCTGGCAACATACCAGTCAAGGTGAAATTCCTGGCATTGCCCGTACTGTGGATCTCAACGTGTTTTATGGCTCAGAGCAGGACTGGATCAAATTTTTACAGCAGAACAGTATTCCCACCCAGGATCAGCCCAAGCCTCCGGCCAAGAAATAAACCTAATTTCTCCCTGATTCAACCATGAAATGGATATTGAATTATTTAGACAGGATATGCTTCGTCTTGAATAATACTTTAGCCTGTTTACTTGTCAATCCGGTCTCTTCCCAATCCAGCTAAAGCCACTTAAGATACTGGATATGCGCAAAATTATTCATATCGATATGGATGCCTTCTACGCCTCAGTCGAGCTGCGTGAGCGTCCGGAGCTGAACGCTCTGCCTGTGGTGATTGCCTCGCATCATCCGCGGGCAGTGGTCGCGGCTGCCTCCTATCCGGCCCGCGAATTCGGACTGCGCTCTGCCATGCCGATGACTCAAGCACGTAAGCTCTGCCCTCAGGTCATCGTGATTGAACCAGATTTTGCCAAATACCGTCAGGTCTCTGGTCAGATTCATCAAATATTTCAAACTTATACCAAGGTCATCGAACCGTTGTCTCTGGATGAAGCTTATCTGGATGTCACCGAAAATTTGCAGCAGATTCCAAGTGCCACTGAAGTGGCAATGCGCATTCGTGAAGATATTTTTCAAACTACTGGACTAACCGCTTCTGCCGGCGTGGCCCCGAATAAATTTCTCGCCAAGATTGCCTCCGACTGGCATAAGCCGAATGGAATCTGTGTTATCAAACCTTCACAAGTACAGCGTTTTATTCAGGATCTTCCACTGAAGAAAATTCCCGGTGTGGGCAAAGTCACCCAAGAAAAACTAAAAAGTCTGAATCTGGAAACCTTGGGAGATTTACAGCAGATTGAAGAAGCGATCCTGATTCAGCATTTTGGCAAATATGGACGGCGCCTGTTTCTCTATGCTCAAGGCATTGATGATCGGCCAGTCGAAGCTGAACGGGAACGCCAACAGATTTCCAAGGAAACGACTTTCGATGATGATCTGTATTTACCGCAATGCCAGCCTTACTGGCAGCCATTAATTGCCCAGCTCTGGCAGAGTCTGGAAAAAAAACAGCTCTCTGCCCGCGGGGTTACTGTAAAACTGAGAATGAAAAATTTTCAGACCATGCAGCATAGTAAAAGCTTCAGCCAGCTGCTGCGTAGCCCGCAAGAACTGGAGCAGGCTTTATACTTATTGCTTCAAGAGATGCATATTACTCCTCAACTGCAGTTTCGGCTGATTGGGCTTGGCGTCTATCAGCTCGCTGCACGTGAAACAGAAACGCAATTGCTGCTGCTTTAGGCCTATTTTGTACAAGTATTAGACGTTAGTTTAAAAATACGGCAACTTTGTTTTTACATTTTGAATTTTTGGAGTACTCTATCTGCGCAATGCATTATCCATGTATGTGCTGAGATGCTGAAAATCACCTTTACTTTCAGCATACTGTCCTGTGATTGGCGTGACGATCAAATCCGAATATTACAGGGCAACTCTGATGTATCTCATGGAATCCCTCCCTGCATGTCCTCTGTAAATTCTTCTGTTATTCAAGAACGACGCGCGCGTAAAGCGGCGTTATCCAGTTTTGTTGGTGCTGTTGTCGATTGGTATGATTTTCTCCTTTACGGCATTGTTGCGGCCTTAATTTTTAAAGACCAGTTTTTCCCAAGCATTGGTGCCAATATGGGTACCTTGGCGGCTTTAGCCACCTTTGGGGTAGGCTTCCTGTTTCGTCCTCTAGGCGGTGTGGTATTTGGTCATTTCGGCGACAAGCTCGGCCGCAAGAAAATGCTGGTTCTGACTGTGGTCCTGATGGGGATTTCCACCGTCGGGATTGGTTTTTTACCTAATTTCGAAGCCATTGGCTGGTGGGCACCGGTTTTACTGGTGACCCTGCGTGCCATTCAAGGCTTTGCAGTCGGTGGTGAATGGGGTGGTGCTGCCCTGATGGCGGTGGAAAATGCCCCTAAAGGCAAAAAAGCCTTTTATAGCAGTGGTGTTCAGGTCGGCTATGGCGTAGGTCTGGTACTGGCAACGGGTGCGGTATCCGTTATTATTGCCACACTGGGTGAAGAGGCTTTTGCTGAATGGGCTTGGCGCATTCCGTTTATTGCCAGTATCGTGCTGATCGGGATTGCGATGTGGATTCGCCGTGATCAGGATGAATCTCAAGAATTCGTAGAGAAAGTGATTAAGGCAGATCATCATCCAGAAAAACTGCCAATCTTGCAGGCCATCAGCAAACATCCTAAAGCTTTCTTTTATATTATTGCCTTACGTTTGACCGAACTGCTGACCATGTATCTGGTCACCAACTTTGCCCTAAACTATTCCACCAATAATCTGGGCATGGACAAACAGTTCTTCCTGAATATCACCCTGATGGTCGGTGCGATCAGCTGTTTCAGTATTCCTTTCTTTGCCTGGCTATCGGATAAAATCCAGCATAAAACCATGTGCGTCTGGGGTGGTCTGATCGGTGCACTGTCTGCCTTTCCGTTTTTTATGGCACTGGATGCACAAAATACCTGGATGATTATTGTTGGCGCCATTCTACTGGCCAATGTCGCGCATGACATGGTGGTCAGCGTGCATCAACCGATTTTTACCTCGCTATTTGGTACGGAATATCGCTATAGCGGTGCCGGAGTCGGTTATCAGGTCGCCAGTATTATTGGTGGTGGTTTTACCCCAATGATTGCAGCCTCCTTAGTGATTTGGGGTGATGGTTCATGGCATTATGTAGCCATCTATCTTGCGATAGGCTGCCTATTGACTGCATTAGTCGCAGCCTTGATGCCAAAAACCAAGGATTAAGCTGATGTCTGTTCAACGTTTGCATGTTTCACAACGCTTTTCTGAGATCGCCATTGCCGGCAATCTGGTTCATCTCGCCGGTCAGTTGGCGACAGACCTGGATCTGGATATCAAAGGTCAAACCCAGCAGACACTGGATATTATCGACCAGTTCCTGGCGGATGCCGGTACCGATAAAAGCCAGATCATGTCTGTGACGATTTATCTCAAAGATATTGAAAAAGATTATGCAGCGTTTAATGAAGTCTGGGATGCCTGGGTATCGGATATTCAAGCCCTACCCCGCACCTGTGTCGAAGCTAAACTGTATGATCCACGCGTGTTAGTGGAACTGACTGTCGTAGCCGTCAAACCTGAATAGACTTCTATTCAGGCCTAATTGCTACTCATCTAAAATAGAAAAAAGTATGCACTTGGCATACTTTTTTCGTTTAGGTTCTATCAGTTTAATGCTTTGACTTTACGTCGTTCCAGATCTGAATAGAGATGATATTTTTTGAGATCATTCACAGCGGTAAATCTCTGGTCTTTACTGGAATGCTCCTGCTCACGCAGGAAATCTCCTCGTAACTGATAATATTCCGGTACATCTTCATAGCGAATGACCCGATAACCGGCCATAGTCAACAAGGCATCCTGAAATTGCGCCTGCTGTGGACGTTTTAAAATCACCGGATCATCGACGGCTACAATGGCAACAATCTGATATTGCTGATCCAGAATCACAAAATCTGCAATCAGATCACGATACTTGTGCCGGGTACGACCAAATTTGGTAGTAAGTAGTGCATCATAAGAAACATGGGCCAGTACAATATAATCAGGCAATACTTCTTTCAGGCGTGTAAACGTCAGTTGTTCATTTGGATTAAAAATAGCGCGCTGTTTTAAGGCGCTGTCTTGTGGTTTTGGGCTATTCCTTAGCTGCTTCCATGCCATGAGCACGACACAGAACACCAAGAAACTCCCTATAATCATATAGGTGGTCATGACTCAATCCTTGCATTCTTATAATCATTCTTGTTTTATTGTTATCCAGTATAAACCCATACTATTTTTAAAATTGCCCTGCTACCATTCTGTGTAGAGACCAATACAATTCGTAGCAAAACTTGATTGCCAGTTACTTAAAAACCGCTTTTTACTATTTCAATAGAAATTAGGGTTAAATCCTTATACGCGACTGTAAAATAGTCTCCTGATAGATCGCAATATAAATCGGTTGAACTGTAAGACAATTCCGACAAAGTGTTATTTTTATATCATTTTTCAAAAATTCAAATCGACTAAAAATAAAATAGGCTCTAGACTAGCAGATTTACACTTAATTTTACCTAATGAGGTTCCACAGCTCAGTTGCTAACTCATTAGGTTCCCTCATCCAACGCCATTCAGTTTCTTTAAGATGATAATCAAAGTACTCTTTT